>JAJXXG010000892.1 GCA_021781255.1 Acidobacteriota bacterium | reverse complement strand
TACAGTCTCCTTGGCATTACCAACCATCCTGCTACGACTGAAGCCACTGGCCTTGAGGTCGACAAGCTCAATGGCAAGGACGTTCACAGGTACATGGAGAATTATCTCGACAGTTACAAGGACGCTGTGGGCGCAGGCAATATGGGAGAGCATGGCATCCGCGATGTAACTATTGACAGTTGGGAGGCGGGCTCACAGAACTGGACCGACACCATGATTGCCGATTTCAAGCGACTGCGCGGCTACGATCCAGTTCCTTGGATGCCTGTGCTGACAGGTGAGATTGTCGGAAGTTCCGCCGAGAGTGATCGTTTCCTCTGGGATTTTCGCAAGACCATCGGCGACCTTATTGCGGATGAGCACTATGGCGTGATCCATCAGGTTCTGAATCAGTGGCACCTGGGCGAGTATTGCGAATCCGATGAGGGCGGGCGGGCCTTTGTGGCTGACGGCATGGAGGTGAAGAAGTTCGCCGAATATCCCATGGCCGCAATGTGGACACAGAGTCCGGGAGTTAATAAAGTTCAATATGATTACAACGCAGATGACAGAGAATCTGCTGCGATTGCTCATATCTACGGAAGGAAGTTTGTTGCCGCAGAGTCCATGACCGCGGCTTTGGCTCCCTGGGCATGGTCGCCTTCTACGCTTAAACCAACCGCAGATCAGGAATTCCTGAATGGCATAAACCGATTCTTCATTCACGAGTCGGCGCACCAGCCTCTGGTTGATAAGAAGCCCGGTTTGACGCTCGGACCTTTCGGTCAATGGTTTAACCGTAACGAGACATGGGCCAACGAAGCTGGTCCGTGGGTAAGTTACCTTGCTCGTAACAGCTACATGTTACAGCAAGGCCAGTTTGGTGCGGATGTCATTTACTTCTACGGCGAAGACTCCAATCTCACCGCAATCTACAACAAGAAATCTCCTAACCTGCCATCCGGCTACGGCTTTGACTATGTGAATGCTGACGCTCTCATTCACGTTCTGAAGGTCGACGCGGACGGACGAATCACGACGCCCGGCGGCACGACTTATCACATCCTGGGACTGGCATCTTACAGCCGCCATATGTCCTTGCCGGTGCTTCGTGCAATTCATCAGCTTGTGATGGACGGAGCAACCGTCGCCGGCGCAAAACCAACCGACGATCCCAGTCTCGCTGATAACCAGAGTGAGTTTCATACGCTTGCAGATAAGCTCTTCGGCGATGGATCCGGCGTGCATCACGTCGGGAAAGGTACAGTCTATGCCGGCCAAACAGTTGCAGAAGCGCTGAAGGCCATGCACGTCTTTCCAGACTTCACTTACACTTCGCAAGCCGGGTCCAAGGTAAATCTGCAATTTGTTCATCGTAAGCTGGCGGACGGAGACATCTACTTTGTCGATAACCGCAGTGACTACCCTGCAAGTGTCAAGGCGATCTTCCGTGTCGCCGGGTATGAGCCAAAGCTCTGGTACTCCGAAACCGGGAAATCCGCGCCCATTTCCTATACCATCGCTGATGGTCGCACGACCGTGCCGCTCGAACTCGGTCCTTGGGGTACGGTCTTCGTAGTCTTCCGCAAGCCGGCAAGAACCAATTCCTTCACGCTCTCACCGGTGACAACGACAACGCTGGCCACTGTTAGTGGGCCGTGGACGGTCGCCTTCCAGCCCGGACGCGGCGCTCCCGCTTCCATCACGATGAATACGCTAATCGACTGGAGTAAGAGTGAGAACTCGGGGGTGAAGTATTTCTCCGGCGCAGCGATCTACACCAAGACCGTGCAGGCCCCGCAATCGTGGTTCCGGAAAGGCGCGCATCTGTGGATCGACCTTGGCGATGTGAAGAATCTTGCCGTCGTAACAGTGAATGGCAAGGAAGTAGGAGAGACCTGGCACGCGCCGTATCGTGTCGACGTGACGTCAGCCCTGAGGCCAGGAGCCAATCAGCTAACGGTCAAGGTGGTGAATGCCTGGGTGAATCGGCTTATCGGTGATCAGCAGCCCGGTGCCACAAAGTACACCTTTACAGACGTGACGCCCTATCAGGCCAATTCTCCATTGCTCGCTTCAGGGTTAGTCGGACCGGTGAAGGTAATTCGCAAGGAACAGCGTTGAGAGGGCAGCCGTGGACGGTTTGCATTCATGGGATGTGCGGCAGGATTCACGGCTGTCCCCTAATCGTCGGACTGCGCGGAACAACACCGCCTACGAATAGCGAGGTATCTGTTGAATAGCCGTCTTACGATTTGTTCTCTCCTTCTGTTGTTTTGCGTGAAGACTGCCTTTACACAGGGCCTTTCGAGCGGAACTCAACTCGTTGCTCTAAACGATGTGACATGGCACTCGCTCGGAGTCAATGAGAACGACTCAACGCCGATTGGGAATGGCTCGCTGGCTGCGAATGTCTGGACGGAAGCAAGCGGCGATCTGGTGTTGCTTATCTCCTCGCCTGACGCATGGACAGAAATGGGCAAACTGGTAAAGCTGGGCCGTGTGCGCATCCGGCTGACGCCCAATCCATTCGTGGACGGCGATGGGTTCACGGAGGTGCTTCACCTGGAGGACGGCGCGATCGAGATACACAAGGGCTCGAACCGTGTACGCATCTGGATTGATGCGAATCATCCAGCAATCCATGTAGAAGCACATACAGAGCACCCGGCGGTATTGCAGGTCACCCTGGAAACGTGGCGGAAGAACCAGTCGCCACAGGAAGCCTCAGCAGAGAAAACCGGAATGTTCGAACTGGCAAGTGACGATTATCCGGTCCTATTTCAGGCAGACATAATTCTGCCCGCCAAGGCTCACAGCATTGCCTGGTATCACTTCAATAAGGGAAGCATTTATCCAACGGTGCTGAGACAACAGCACCTGAATGCGTTGATCGGCAAATATCCAGACCCTCTGCTGCATCGTTGCTTTGGAGCCTTGATTACGGGAACAGGGCTGATAAGCAAAGACGACAAGACGCTGCGCTCTTCTAAACGGCACAATTTCCGAGTTGACATTGTGGCGCTTGTCGACACGAAAGCCACTACGGTTGAAGCATGGAAGGGGAGACTCGAAAAGAGGCTGGCGAGTGCGAATCCTTCTGATCTAAGCGCTGCCTGGAAAGAGCACAAGAAATGGTGGCGGGACTTCTGGAATCGAAGCTGGATTGAGGTCAGTGGCGATCAACAGGCTCAGGAAGTCTCTCAGGGGTATGCCATTCAACGTTATATGATGGCCGCCTCCTCGCGCGGACAACTTCCGGTGAAGTTTAATGGCGGGATTTTCACTGTTGGGCACAACATGCCAACTGGCATCGCATCCACCAGAGAGAATCACAATCCGGATTATCGCGCCTGGGGCAATTGCTACTGGAACCAGAACAATCGGCTACTTTACTGGCCGCTGGTGGCGACTGGCGACTTCGACCTGCTGAAGCCATGGTTCCGCATGTACATCTCTGACCTTCCATTGGAAAAGGACAGGACGGAAATCTATTACCACCATGCCGGCGCATCTTATCCAGAAACGATGTATTTCTGGGGGACGCCGAGCATGAAAGATTTCGGCTGGAACAATCCCAGGGATGAGATCGAAAGCCGGTGGCAGCGCTATCACATCCAGGGCTCTCTCGAAGTGATATCAGAGATGCTGGATTACTACGATTACACGGGTGACATTGCGTTTGCGAAGAACTCAATTGTTCCTTTGGCCAACGCGGTTGTGACTTATTACGCCATGCACTGGCCACGCGGTGCGGACGGTAAGATCCTGATGTCCCCTACACAGTCGCTGGAAACTTATCAATTGACTGCTGTAAACCCCGCTCCGGACATCGCCGGATTGCAGTCAGTCATTCCACGACTGTTGGCTCTTCCAAAGACTATGGTCACAGCCAAAGAGATTGCGACGTGGACAACCACGCTGCACGATCTTCCTGCACTTCCTGAAGGAAAAACAGCTGCGGACGGGAAGACGCCGCCAGAGGGAATGGGTGACCCTCAGGGAACGCCGATTCTTCTGCCCGCGCAGAAATACGGAAAGACCCGCAACATGGAGAATCCGGAGCTTTATGTGACGTTCCCATACCATCTCTATGGTGTCGGCAAGCCAGATCTGAAACTGGCACAAAACACATTCTTGGCCCGGCGATTTCCGCAGAACACTTGCTGGGGGCAGGACGGCACGGAAGGTGCCGTCCTGGGGTTGACTGACGTTGCGCAAAGCGCAGTGATTAACGAGTTCACGCACTATGGTGACGAGAGGTTCAAATGGTTTTGGAAACCGGCGCACGACTGGATTCCCGACCTGGACAACGGCGGCTCCGGGATGATTACGCTTGAGGAAATGCTGCTGCAACCGAATGGGCGCAAGCTACTGCTGCTGCCTGCTTGGCCAAACAACTGGTCCGCTGACTTCAAACTTCATGCGCCATTCGAAACGACAGTGGAGGGGCGGGTAAGAAATGGGAAACTAGTGCAGCTGTTGGTAAAGCCGAAAAGCCGCGCCAAAGATATTGAATTTGTGCGGCGTGAGAACTAGACAGGCAGGAGCTTCTCCCCAGCGTGACTCATTCTCCGACGTTCGCAATGGTTACGCACGTCGAGTACCGCAATCTTCGCTTTTAAAGTCGCGCGGGGCACTGACTTGCAACAGGTTATGTGCGGTCGTACCATCAAATTCACAGTGCCCTGTGGCTCCTCACGCTCCCTTCGCAGTCTGCTGTCCAAGTGCGCCGGGAACCGCGAACCCGCTTGCTGCACCTGATGCCAACGATGAATGGGCCTAAACGCAGCTTCTCTGAAGGCGAGATTGTTGCCGGGAACTACCGGATTCTTGCTGAGGCCGGTTCCGGCGGAATGGGCGTGGTCTACCGCGCCCTTGACCTGCGCTTGAACCGCACGGTCGCGCTAAAGTTTCTGCCTCCCGAGCTGGACACCGGCGAAAAGGAAAAGGAGCGCTTTCTCCGCGAAGCCCGCACCGCCTCCTCGCTCGACCACCCCAATATCGGCGTCATTCATGGGGTTGAAGAGACTGAGGATGGCGTTTCGTTTATCGTGATGGCCTTCTACGAAGGCTCAACGCTTTCGCAAAAGATGCAACAGGGCGCCTTGCCACCGCATTACGCAAT
>JAJXXG010000096.1 GCA_021781255.1 Acidobacteriota bacterium | reverse complement strand
CGTCTGCTCGCCTCTTGCAGCCTTAGCTCCAAGCCGAGTGCCGTCAAAATGTTGGTGATCTTCGAATAGCCAAGCTCGCCCAGGCGCGCGTTTTCTAATGCGTCAAGCGTCGAGAGCCCAACTTTGGCTTTTTGGGCAAGCTGAGATTGGGTCAGCCCCAGTTCCTTCCGCTTGCTGGCAATGCGTTCGCCTATGGAGGTCAATGGCAACATGAACCTAATATAATAGGCTTATATTCAGAATATCAACAATAAACCTTGTTTATTAGGCATTCGGCAAGCTGACGGTGATCCCTTCCCCTTCTTACGCCGATTTGCGGTGGTCGGCCACGATAGGCTCAGGATGATCGCCGCGAGCATATTTACGCAGGTCCGCGACCGGGATCAATACCCTTCCAGCGATCCGTCTAGTCGGCAAACGCCGGTTTGCGACCAGGTAATCGAGCGCCCGCTGACTGATGGAAAGCATCTGGGCGGCCTCATCACGGCTGACCAATAGCTTCGCATCGGGCGCAATCGCGGCTCGTACTGGTGGCTTCTTGAAGGCATTGTTCCTCGTCTGCATTGTCTGCTCCTTTACTTGAAACGCTGGCACGGCTACATTGCCAGCCCTAAACCTCTACCCTGTTCCAATCCACGCGCCGGCGACGGAACAACCTTCTGCGAAACTCCCTGCACCTGCTGTGGCACATAAGCGCTGGATTGTGAGACATCACGACTGAGCACATTTACCAGCGCACCCTGGTCGTTCGTAAAAATCTGTGCCTCGGAGCGTCCACGTGATAACGCAACATAGGCCATGCGGTGATTCAGCAGCTCCTTTGCACTGAGTTCTGAATCGACATGCACCAGCACACGCTCCGCCGTCTGCCCCTGACTGGAATAGCTGGTCACCGCATAGCCGTGGTCGAGATGCGCTTCGCTTCGCACCCGTAGTTCAACATCGCGGCCACCATCAAGCGTGACCTGGATAAATCCCTCACGCCGGATTTGGCGGATGGTTCCAAGCTCACGATTCGCTATCTGGAGATCACGATCAGGAGCGGTGAACTGAATCCTGTCCCCCACGGCGAACAGCCTTTCCTGCTTGCGATAAACGGTCACGCCAACCTGACGACGTGGATCATAGGTAATCTGGCTACCGTCACTCCGCTCGACGGTGAGCGTATTCTTCGCCGAATCGACGTTTAGTAGGCGCGCATACTCGTTCTTGCGGATTCCGGTCTCCTTGGAGGTCCGCGAGTATCGCACCACATTGTCTACCTCATACCGTTGTGCCCACCCTCTATCGGCTCCCGTCAACTCCTGACGGGCAACAAGCACTTTCACGCGGTAGTCCTGTCGTTCCACAAGACCGCGCTGTTGCAGCTCCTTATGGATTCGCTCGTTGATCTCCGTGCGTGATCGATTGTCGGGGGAGACGACCAATGTGCTTTCGGGCGACGCAGCATACTCACGAGCGATCGCAGTGAACCTGTCCGCCAGTCCTCTGACTTCGTGGACCTGACCGTACTGTTCGAGAGTGTCAATGGCCGAAGCAACCTGCCCTTGCGCCAGGTGCTCAACAGCAATCTTCAGTGCTGGATTCCGCTGGCGAAGAATCTCATCCAGCTTTATAGTTCGCAATCCTGCTTCCTGCAGTTGGGCGAATGGTCGGCCCGCTTCGACGCCCTCATGCTGGCGGGTATCGCCAACAAGTAACACGCGATCATTGCGTTCGAGGCTGGAGAGAAATGCATGCATCTGACGCGTAGACGCCAAGGACGATTCATCGAGTATGAATAAGCGCTTTTCGACACCACTGAAGTACTGCGAACGCATCAAGTGATGCTGCAGCGTAGACGTGGACATTCCCGCCTCAGCCAGCTTCTGCGCGGCGCGGGAAGTTGGCGCAAAGCCATGGACGGCATATCCCTGCATCTCCGCCCCGTGCCGAATCACGGCAAGCGTGGTCGTCTTCCCTGCACCGGCAACACCATCGAGGCCGATAATCTTTTCGTGGCTCAGGAATATTTCATCCACAGCAGCACGTTGTGCTTTGGATAGCTCTGGATGAAGATCCTCTGCATGAATCCGCAACGGATGGGAGAGAAGCATTGAGTTTTGATACTTGGGTTCATTCTCTCCGTGAAGCAGACCGACCATCTCGCGCTCAAGGGCCATCATCTCAGCGGAGGTATACTGCTGCGCTGCTTTACCTGCCGGAGTCCGAACCCGGATAAGTTCGCCACGGACTACTCTCTCCTCGAACTCCTGCCGAATCTCCGCATAGCTTGCGTTGCCCATACTCCGGTCGAGCGCTGACTGGAACAGGCTCCGCTCATCCTGAACAGCGGAGCGTTCGAACGAGACGTCGCGGGCAAACGTGACAGATGTCTTGGCGGTCGATTGAGAAACCTGCTTCACCTGCTTTGGCTGCCTGGCTTGCGCAACGACTTGATCGGGCTGATTCCCGTACTGCTCGGCCAGCTCTCGATGTCTCGCAAGGACCGCGCCCTGAGAAGCAAGCTCTTTGCTGTCCCTTGTGCGATGCGCCGCAACCTGGGCTGCACCCGCGCCCTCTCGTCCGATCTCTTCAAGATGCTCTTTGATCTGCGCTCTTCGCGGACTCGATGCCTCCAGATATTCCTGGGTGTAGCCCTTGATCTCCGGCTGACCATGATGGCCGCGCTCGATCTCATAGCCCAACTGATGCAGGCGCAGAGCAAGCTCAGAGCGGTAGACACTGGTTGCGTAATGCTGTGACTGAAACAGGCTCCGCTCCTGCAGCGCTCGCGTTTCTCCATTGTCGCGCTCAGTGACGTTGAAGATCACCACATGGGTGTGCAATTGCGGCGCGGCATATCCATCAACCGGGCGAGCCGTGTCATGCTCGAATGCCGCCGCTGCAAACTTTCCGGTTGTCTCTGGCGCATGAACATTGCCAATCCGCGCCTGCGTGTAACGCTCCAGCTCCTGCACTGCAATTCTCACGCTCTCGCGATGGGCCTCGCGAACTCTTTCATCGCCACCAACAAGAGCGCGGAGAGAAACGGACTTCGGCGCGGAGAACGTTGCATCCCATCCAGCCCTATGCTTGGAGCTTGTGATCTGCTTCCCATACTCGTTTTCGTATGTTCTGGCGGGCTGGTGTTTAACTAGCTGCATTCCATTCTGCGGATGCTGCCCTTCGCTCAACCGTGAGAATGTCTCATCACTGACAGCACCAGAAAGATTCCACTGTTGCGCAAGCGCTCCATGCCATTCACTGAATCCATGCGGATCGCGGCTCCAGTAGTTCTGGCGTTCAGAAACAAACTCGCGTGCATGATACGTGCGCGCTTGGCTTGCGGACAGTGCCTTGGAGATGGTGAGCATGGATAACTACCTCACTCAGTGGACAGCAGCACCGTGCAACTGCATGCTGCATAGCGTAACTCCATTTGCGGATAAATTGGACGAAATGATGAAAAATATTTTCGCGGCACATATCGCTCAAACCCCTATGGATATTGAACGACACGCATTCACACTCTCAATCATCCATCCAAATGCTCCGGCATTCTCCCAGGAAAGACTGACGTATTACTGCCTCTATTCTCCCGCTTAATGCCGGAGTTATAGAGACACAACCGAGCACGAAGAGCACAGCCGATGGGGAAGCGACATGGCTGGGTTTTAGGTGCGAATTGACGACCTTATTCCGGTCGCAATCGGGAGATGATTCGGACCACCTTTGAGCTTGGTGCATCAGTCCAGATTGACTCGCATATCAATCCGTCCAAGCAACCGTGGGCGCCTCGACATTGAGTGGCTCATCGGTGCGCTGTGAGTCACTCGATGACTCAGCCAACAGTACGGTCTAATCACTCCGCGATACCGGAGGCTATCCTGCATCATTCGAACATGGATTGACGATGGAAAGGCACCGCGATTCAGCCGACTTTAAGCCCTGTAAAGCAGACGATATTTCTACCTTTAGCCGCCCACATTCGGTCCTGGACTCTTGCCACATTTGAACTCCGTCAATCGACCGGAAAGTGACCGGCTTCGCCCGCATCCACGCAACCTCTAGACGCTTCGAATTGAGCGGTTCAATGGTGGCACTTCGAATGAACTTGGATCACCTCAAGAGGCAGTCAAAGGGTGGCCTAACCGCTTCGGGATACCAGCGATCATCTACCAGGATTGAGAGACGGTTCAACAAGGAAAAGCCAACGCAATTCGTACGACTTCCAGTCCCGCAAAGTAGGCGACATTGCCGCCCTAATCCACTTGCTAATAGGCCACCTAATCCTGTCCGGAAACCTCGCGCTTTAGACACCGCATCGGCACCCCATTACCGGGTCGAAACGACAGCGATTCCGGAGACGAAGGGCATACCTTCGAGACAATAAATGGTGGTTCCATCCGGAACCGCCATTTTGGCGGCGTACTGAAAACAAAAGAGTTAACAGGTGCACCTGAGAGGTTCCTAGGCGGGACCCAATTGGGGATGACGTGTCGTAGCGCCAACCCGATGCGTAAGCATCGTGCTCTTCAACGTAGCAGCAACCAGACTGGAGGACATGATGTAAGCGCATCACAGCCGGCATGATGTAGCGGATGCAAGAGCCGTACGGTGAAGGCGTAGCGAGCCACACCGGCTCCGAGTCATGCGGGCATGGCCGCAAGGCCAGACACGAAGCGTTGACAGGAGGAACTACGGGCCATGAGATTGAGCCGCGAAATACCCCGAACTTCAGGACGCCGACGCGTTGACACGACGCGGAAGGCAACATCCTGCCAAGCAGTATGGCGAGCGTGGCAGGAGTCCTGCGCGGTCTGTGACCCTGGCACGTAGAGACACATCTTGCACGGAAGTTGGGAGGTCCCGGGTTCACCCGAGAGCAGCCAGTGCTCACGGGACGCATCGGGAAGTTTAAGAACTGGAGCCGATGATGAACGAACACGGGAAGTCGGACAGACTTGTAGTACCGAAGAAGTCTCCGAACAAAGCCAGAGTATCAGTGGCGGAGGAGATGGAGGGAAGGGGTCTGACCAAGGGGAATCTGGACCAGCAAAACGCACCCCGCACTTGATCCTCATACGATAAGGACGTTGTCGCACGTCCATCAGCTCTTGCACCTGCACC
>JAJXXG010001064.1 GCA_021781255.1 Acidobacteriota bacterium | reverse complement strand
GCGTCACCGTGCCGCAATGGTCTTCCATCCTAATGCTGCGCAATTTGAAGAGCCCTGAATCGTACTTTCAGGCAGCGTTCCGAGTGCAGTCTCCGTGGTCGATTAAGAACCCGAATGGCGACAATCCAAACGAAGAGGAGATTCTGAAGCCTGCGTGCTTCGTGTTCGACTTTGCACCAACGCGGGCGCTTCGGCAACTCTCCGAGTACGGCATTGGCCTATCGCCCAATGAGTCCGATCCCGAACAAGCTGTCAGGGACCTGGTGCGTTTCTTCCCGTGCTGGCCTATAACGGTTCGGTCATGGTTCAGATCGACGCCGGCGGCATTCTTGACATTGCTATGGCAGGCACATCCGCCACGCTACTGGCGCGCAAATGGGAGAGCGCACTGCTCGTAAATGTTGACAATGACACGCTACGCCGTGTCCTCGATAGTCCCGAGGCGATGGCGGCTGTAGAACGCATCGAGGGCTGGCGCGCGCTGGGCGATCATGTCATCGAGACGATCATCAACAAGAGCGAAAAGGTCAAAGAACTCAAGAACAAAGCGAAGACAAAGGAACTGACTGCAAAGCAGAAGTCGCAGCTCACCGAGGAAGAGAAGGAGTACAAGTCCAAGCGAAAGCTCGTCCAGGAAAAGTTGATCAAGTTCGCGACGCGCATCCCTGCCTTCATGTACCTCACAGACTTTCGTGAGAACACACTGCAAGACGTGATTACCAAGCTGGAGCCGGACCTATTCCTGACCGTGACAGGCCTAACGGTGAAGGACTTTCACCTGCTTGTGCGCCTAAAAGTCTTCAACACTGAGCAGATGAATCAGGCCGTGTTCGCGTTCCGTCGCTACGAGGATGCCTCCTTGCGGTACACGGGCATCGAGAGTCACGAGGGACTAGCACACTATGGACTCTATGACACCGTTGTAGCAAAAGATTGATGCGAACAGCTATCCGCATTGGATCGGCCTGAGATTAGAAGATTGAAGCGACATATAAACGAGATAGAGAGCGACTATGCCGATCCCCGATTACCAATCCATCATGCTTCCCCTGCTCCAGTTTGCTGCTGACGGTGCGGAACACCGCTCGCGCGATGCCGTCGCGGCTCTCGCTCAACATTTCAGTCTAACGCCGGAGGAACTAGCCACTCTACTTCCAAGTGGTCAGGATTACTTGTTTGGCAATCGGTGGGGCTGGGCACGGACATACCTGAAGAAAGCTGGCCTGCTTCAGTACCCGAGCCGGGGCAAGTTTCAGATCACTGACCAAGGCCGCGCCTTGTTGAAGGAACAGCCCGAGAAGATCGACGTTGCCGTTCTGAAGCACTATCCCGACTTTCTGGAGTTTTGGAATGGTCCGGTCAAAGATAGTGCTGGTCAGGCGACGGTAGTTCCTACCGAATCCCCAGTGGTAGAGCAGACGCCCGAGGAATTGATTGCTTCCGCTCATGACAAACTACGTAAACAAATCCAGTCTGAACTTTTATCGAAGGTAATGTCTTGCTCGCCTGCATATTTCGAAAGATTGGTCGTAAGGCTTCTCACCGTGATGGGCTATGGAGGTTCGCTCGCAGACGCAGGCTCAGCTCTGGGCCGATCAGGTGATGGTGGAATTGACGGAGAGATCAAGGAAGATAAGTTGGGTCTTGATCGGATTTATATCCAAGCAAAACGGTGGGGATCAACTACTGTCGGTTCGCCCGAGGTGCGGGACTTTATTGGCGCGTTGGCCGGAAAGAAGGCCCGAAAGGGTGTCCTCATCACGACTTCGAAATTTTCAAAAGATGCGATCGCCAGTGCCTCAAATCTGGAAAAGAATGTGATCTTGGTGGATGGTGATCGACTGAGCGAACTCATGTTCGAGTATGGCCTGGGCGTGACGACTGAGAGCACTTATCACGTCAAGCGTATTGAAAATGACTTCTTCGATGAGGACGAAGTGTAAGGGAGGAACTCCTCCCTGTCTCCGACCCTTCGGTTCTCCGCCACCCTTCTGAGCAGGCCGTTCCTTCCGTGCGACTTGAGGCTGTTTGAATGATTGTTCAACACGAAAGGAGTGAGCTGAACCTGCGGTTCCGTCCGCAGTAGCCTATCGACATCGGCGTAGCTCGTAACGGCTGGGTCGAAAGCTGTCGAGACAACGAGCCTCTGTCTTTGACAAGGAGAACCCCGCGAGGCGGTTCTCTGCCACTGCCAGCGTCGAGGCGGTGGGAGCCGCAGCTACTCTTCTTTGGGGGCTTGCCGAGCGCGCGTTCGCGGGAACGCATCCACAGCTTCCGCATGCTCCTGCATCACGGTCCGCCACTCCTCTTCGTGTCGGACAATGACCAGCCCACACTGGCTCATCATGTTGCAGATGAGATCGTAAATCGGGGCGAACACTTCGATGGAAGCCCACACATATCCGGCGCATCACGGCGTCCGGGGAGAGCGACATCAGGGCGAGCTCCGTACGCAGCACGATATGGAAACGCAGGTCTCCCTCGCGGCGGACTGCAACCGTTCGAGCCATCTCCATCGCGTCGGGCTGGGGATTCATCTCCAGCGGAACCTGACCCTCTGGTAGGTTTTGCAACGCGCAGGCTGCGGCCCGGCAATCCGGCGCGACCGTCACGCCGTCAAGGGCATGCAGTTCGATTCCTGCCAAGGCGACCACATAGAGCGTGTCTTCGATGGCGAGCGCCAGTGCCTCTTGTACCTCGGACTCCTCAAAGCAGGAGACATCCAGGCTGCATCGTTCGGGTAAGGGCAGGCGGCCTTCACCGCTTGGACGCAAGTTCAGGCCACGAACGGCGCTCATCGCGGAGATCCCTTCGTCCTCTTACAGGAAAATGCCAGGCAGGCCAGTCCATACCTCCGTTGCTTGCCGACAGCCAATGCAAGCCCGCGTTGGGAACGCTCAAGCAAGCACCATTCGCCGCATATTTCAGGAAGGATTGGCATAACTCCTCATCCGGGAGAGCCGAAACGTCTGCGGTGCGCCCCCGCAAACAGCCCTTATAAACCCGTGATCGGGGAGTTGGAAAACCGAACAGAGTACGGTTCCTGTGACCTTTAGCTTTAGGGGCCTGGACATACGTCGCAGGCTCCCCGACCGCAAAGGCAAGGGAATCTCTACGCACCTTGGTAGGCGCGCTTTACTCTGTTAGGGGTTTCCACACCCCAGGACGGTGCGTGCCCGTCCCGCCTCTATCTTCCCGCGAACGCCGGTACTTAGGCAAATAGCAAATGCTTTTCTTTGCAGGGAGGAGTTCCTCCTCGCCTGTCTCCAGCCGCTGGCGCGTCTTCCGCCACCCTCCTCAGCGGGACTTTCCCTCCCGCAACTCCCTCCCATAGATCAAGTGCGCTAGCGCGCACGAATGCGGAAACCAGACCTCGCTGAGGTGAGCGTATCGGGACAGTGTTTATACTTCAGACCGGAGAGATGGTTTACAAGGCTCTTGCGGGGAAAGTGGCTCTGTTTCTGGTGAAAGGCTGGCCAAGCCCGGTCTTCAATAAGAATATCTCCCGCCGCCGAAGCGTTGGGAATGTGGGAATCCCGGAGGGATTTCCAAGAGGAGTGGGAAGGGTGGAAAACCGGCTTTATGGTTTTCCATGCTTTCCACTCCTCGTCATTTCCAACGCTTGTTTTAGGGACGGAGCGCCGGCATAAATCGCATGTCGTTGACATCGAGCGCACCAATTTCCAGAGAGCAGTAGTAGACCCGGTAGAAGGCGTCCTGGACTTTTTCGAGTGCGATGTCCTGGCCCCGAAAGACCTGGCTGATGAATACCCGGTCCTTATGCCAGCTAATATCTCCGGAGTCGTTCACGCGCCGTGTCTGGAAGTGAGCAGGATACTGATATGCCTTCGTGTACCGTGGCAGAAGCCGCGAGCTGGGCACATAGATGCTGCCGGGTGTTTCGTTCTGCAAGGCTTCGTGCGGACGCTCATGGTTGTAGACCCGGCGAAACTCATCGAACCGTTTTTGCTGTGCCTGGATCGTCTTCGCGGATGGGTTCGTTGTGTCCTGCTTGAGTGTGCGGTGCATCCGTTCGTGTCGACCGTTCTGCTGTGGTTTACCTGGCTGAATGCGTTCATGCACGATCCCGAGGCGCACCCAGTTCAGGGACAACTGGGACAGTCCCAGCAGGGCATGTCCAGAGAATGGGCTTCCGTTGTCCGTACGAATCCTGTCAGGAACACCGTACTCGCGCATCGCGGCCTCGCAGATCGCGAGCACATGCGCCGTATCCATCCGGGCTATGGCCTGACAGCGGATCAGATAACGGCTGTAGGCATCCGTAATGGTGAACGGATCGCATCGCTGTCCATCTCCAGTGCGGAACCAGCCCTTGAAGTCCATGCACCATAACTGGTTCGGTGCGGTGACCTCAGCGAAAGGTTCCGAGTATGGAGTGGTCCTGCGTCTCTTGCGAACAGGGTTCGTGAGCCCGGCCCGGCGAAGAATCTGTCCAACGGTGCTGGCTGCGGGCCATACGACGTTCGGGTTCATCTTCTCCAAACGCGCCTTCAACTTCCGCGCTCCCCAGGAAGGAAAGCGCTTCCGTAGAGCAAGTATCTCGTTCTCGATCTCCATCGTGGTTGCATGGGAACAACCATGCGGTCTGCGTGAAATATCCAGCAAACCTTCCGGCCCGACCTCGTTATATCGCTTGATCCACTTATAAGCGGTTGGGCGTGAGATGCCGTACTCATGGCACAAGTCCGTCACAGACATCTCTTCCTTCTGATAACTCGATAAGAACTGCAAGCGCTGATCCACAATACGACTCTCTCTCCAAGGCATAAACGCATCTTCCTGCGTTACGTCCTTCGTTGGAGAACCACTCCTCACATATCTGTAAACCCTGTCTCCGGTACTGCGTGTAAACCATGTCCCCGGTACCTACTGAGGGCGCTGCCCTGGCGCGGCGACAAGGGCTTCCCCAATCTTCCGCGCTTCACCACCCCAGCGGGCAAAGGACGCCCGCCGGGGACCCCGATTCCGCTTGTGCAGACCTCCGCTGCGCTTCGCCCTTTCCGTTCCGCCTTCGGCTCCCTCTCCAAGGGTGGGGAGACCCCTCCCTTGCGCCTTGCCGCCCCGCCTTCGCCAGGAGGCGTTCGGCATGTAGG
>JAJXXG010000898.1 GCA_021781255.1 Acidobacteriota bacterium | reverse complement strand
AACAAGATCGTCCAACGCCACCGGAAACAGCGACTGCTGATTGCGCGCCTCGCCCTGGATATAGCCCATAACCCCATCTTGCCACGCTTTTGCTCGCCGCCGACGAGTTTCGTAACAGACTGTTCAGGCTCATCTTGCGTTGGAATCAATCCCACCCTTCAGGCTCATCTTGTGTTGGAAGAGAGTCCGGTTTGACCCGGTTTCTGCGGCCCGGTATACTCGAAATTGCGTCAAGCGGGAGTAGCTCAGTGGTAGAGCATCGCCTTGCCAAGGCGAGGGTCGCGAGTTCAAGTCTCGTCTCCCGCTCCATTCCGCATCGCCCCGGTAGATTTAAGCTGGGTTGAGAGCGGTCTGGGACAATCCGCAACCCATGACGCAGGCAGCCCAAGGCGCGGTACCCAAGTGGTAAGGGAGAGGTCTGCAAAACCTTTATGCGCCGGTTCGATCCCGGCCCGCGCCTCCAATATTCTCAATAACTTACACAATTGCAAATTTCGTCGATAACGGGCACTGTAGTGAGAATTGCCGTAATCGACCAAAGGCGAACAAATGAAGAATAGCTCGCTGTCATTAAATTGACTGCGATAGGTTAGCGGCGTTGTGTTCGGCCAGAGCGATTCTCTCCCCCGCTGATAAGCTGCTCAAGACTCTCCATCGCTTTCGTGTGGTACTCTTGCGCCGGGTGGCCAACGGCTCCGCGAAAGGACTTCTTATGCTATTGAGTTTTGTCCTGCTTGCTCAGCCAAATTGTGACTTAAGTCGCATATTTCTCGCCCAGCCTCCTCTACTCTGAATCCATCCAACAACATCAACCGAAAGGCTACTCATCATGTTTTGCTATCAGTGCGAACAGACTAAACAAGGGCAGGCCTGCCAAGTCCTCGGAGTCTGCGGAAAAGACGAAAACACGGCGACGCTGCAAGACCTGCTGATCCATGCTCTCAAGGGCGTCAGCCAATATGCCCATCGCGCCGCGCAACTGGGCGCCCGCAGCCCGGAAATCGATGTCTTTACCCTTGAAGCCATCTTCGCTACTCTTACCAACGTCAACTTTGACGCCGACTCTGTCGCTGAGCTGGTCTACAAGGCCGCTGCCGTTCGCGACATCGCCAGGGACCTCTATCGGGCAGCCGCTGCCAAGGCCGGCCAACCAGCCGAAAACCCGGCCGGACCAGCACTCTTCCAGCCTGCACGAGATCGCGAAAGCCTTCTCGCCCAGGGCCGCGAGCAACTCATCAATATATCGTTCTCCAACGGCGGGGCCGAGCTCAAGAACCTCGAAGAGCTTGTGATTTACGGCCTGAAGGGCGTCGCTGCCTACGCCTACCATGCCGCCATGCTCGGCTCCAGTGCCCCCGCCAGTTACGCCGCCATCCACGAGCTGCTGAATGCGCTGACCGAAGAGCACACCGTCGAAGAGCTGCTAGGATTCGCCCTCAAAGTGGGTGAGCTCAACTTCAATGTGCTGGAGCAGCTCGACCGCGCACACAATGAGACCTTCGGCGCACCTGTGCCCACGCCGCTGCGCATCCATCCCGTCAAGGGCAAGGCCATCCTCATCTCCGGCCACGACTTGCACGACCTCTACCAGCTTCTCGTCCAGACCGAAGGCACTGGCATCAACGTGTATACGCATGGCGAAATGCTGCCCGCCCATGGCTATCCCAAGCTCAAGGCTTTCAAGCATCTCGTGGGGAACTACGGCGGCGCATGGCAGGACCAGGCCGAAGAGTTCGCAGCATTCCCCGGCGCCATCGTCATGACCACGAACTGCATCCAGCAGCCCAAACAGAGCTACACAGACCGCATCTTCACCATGAATGCCGTCCAGTGGCCTGGCGTGAAGCACCTTGACGGAACCGACTTTTCTCCTGTGATCGCCGCCGCACTTGCCGCGCCCGGTTTTGCCGAGGATGGACCCGGCGACACCATTCTCACTGGCTTTGGCCACGCCGCCGTACTGGGCGTTGCCGACAAGGTGATCGATGCCGTGAAGTCGGGCGCGCTCAAACGGTTCTTCCTGATCGGCGGTTGCGACGGCGCCCGCCCGGGCCGCGACTACTACACGGAACTCGCGGAAAAGGTGCCTCAGGATTGCGTGATCCTCACCCTGGGGTGCGGCAAATTCCGCTTCAACAAGCAGCAGTTCGGAACCCTCGGCGGGTTGCCGCGCCTGCTGGACATGGGCCAGTGCAACGACGCCTGCTCGGCTCTCAAGGTGGCCGTGGCGCTCGCCGGAGCCTTCAACTGCGGAGTCAACGACCTGCCTCTCTCGCTGGTCCTCAGCTGGTACGAGCAGAAGGCTGTCTCCATCCTGCTCACCTTGCTCTGGCTCGGCGTCAGGAACATCCGCATTGGTCCCACGCTGCCGGCCTTCCTGTCGCCGGCAGTCATCGGGCTGCTCAATAAGAACTACAACCTCATGCCAACGACCACGGCCGATGCTGATCTGGCCGCCATCATGGCTTAACAAACATCAACCGCGCTCCTTCCCAGTTCCTTCCTGGAGGAGTGCGGTTGCTCAAACTTGGCGATCCGGCTAGCGGCAGGATTCGCCTACCTCCGGGGCCCATAACGGCATGAGCGGAGACGATCTTAGATTGCGCCCGCTCAAGCCGCGGAGGTTGCCGCTACAGAATTGGCTATGAGCCTGACTCGAGCAGTGCGCTCAGCCCCTTCATGTCTTTCACGACAATCTGCCGTGCATACACGTCAAGCAAACCTTCTGCCTGAAGCCGCATGAGATTTCTCGATATCAGTTCACGCACGGTTCCGAGCTGATTGGCCAATTCCTGATGGGTCGCCGGAAGTTGGAACTCGATGCCTCGATCCGACTTTTTACCCTGGGTCTGCGCGAGCTTCACCAAAACAGAAATGAGCCGCTGGCGGATCGTGGTGAACGAAAGCTCTTCAATGATTCCGACCAGGCGCCGAAGCCGCGCTCCCACAACAGTGAGCACCTTCAGAGCGACTTCAGGATGCTCAATGCAGAAAGCCTGAAAGTCGGCTCGTGAAATGAAGGCGACCTCTGTGTCCTCGATGGCCATTGCGGAGGCCGGGTAGGAACCTCCATCGAAAACGGGTAGCTCGGCAACCGATTCGCCGGGAACATTTACGGCGAGAACCTGCTCCCGGCCATTCACAGATGTGTTGAAGATGCGAACTTTACCGCGGGCGATAATGTGCAGGCCTTTGCATGGCTCATCTTGAGAGAACAGCAATTCACGCGAAACAAAATGCTTGCGTACAGTGCGGGACGCCAGCATTTGCAACTCGGATCGCGAAAGGCTCGACAGAAGCGCGGTTTCTTCAAGAATATGAGCGATGTCTGTGCGCGGAGTAACCATGTGAGGGATTTTAGCAGTTGCGACTTTGGTCGCGAACCCCTGATAATCATTGGTTTCACGGGGCTCCTGGAGTCTGTTATCAACTTTCCCGCCCGCAAGAAGGTTGATAACAGACTCTGGATCTTTCTTCCTGCCCTGCGCAGGTGTTTGCCGACCTTGTGCTCGGCCAACTCTATCCAGCAGTGGAGGCAGGTGGGGCGGTCAACGCGGCGGCCGGTGGACGGATTGCCGCAGGGTACGGCATAGCGGGCAATTTGCGCTTCACGGTTGGCATCTCCTCCGTGGTCCGGAACCCCCGGCTATTTTGCAACAGCCGCAGTTTGCTTGACCGTGCGCACCACCGGGAAGTAGCCGGTGCGGGTGCGGACGGTGAGTTTGCCCAGTCCCTTGGCTTCGGCTGTTACTTCCACGCGCCGGAATCCCGGCACGGTGGATGGCTTGGTGGAACGATAGCCGAGCATGTACTGGCTGCGAATATCGCGCGCCACCTCGGCGGCGATCTCATCGATCTGGTCGATCGTTTTGGGGAAGAAGGCCATGCCTCCGGTTTCAGCGGAGAGCATCTCGAGAGCGCGGCGCGCGTGGCGCACCTCAGCGCGGCTCATCTCGTCGCCGAAGAGCATTCCGATGGAGTAGATGACGGGCCCCGAGAGCTGCTGCACGCGGCGGATGGTCTGCTCCAGCGTGAGGGTGGAGGCGTTGTCTTCGCCATCGGTGATGAGGATGAGCACCTGCTTGGGCCGCTTGGCGTCGGCGACGAGCTTGTCTGCCGAGGCAACCACGGCGTCGTAGAGCGCAGTGCCGCCGCGGGAGTCGATGTGCGACAGGCCATCGCGAAGCTTGTTGATATTCGACGTGAGGTCACAGTCGATAAACGCCTCGTCGGAGAAGTTCACCACAAAGGCTTCGTCCTGCGGGTTCGAGGCCAGAATCAGGTCGAGCGAGGCTTTGTTCACCGAGGGACGCTTGCGATACATGGACCCGGAGTTGTCGATCACCAGCCCGATGGAGACGGGAAGATCGGTGTGCTGAAAGCTGATCAGGGTCTGCTTGACGCCGTCTTCGAGGACGGTGAAATTGTCCCTGGTGAGGTTCTGGACCAGGTCTGTGCCGTTCAGCACAGTGGCGTTGAGCACCACTTCTTCCACGTCAGTGTGGAACATGTAACCTTCGCCCTGTTTCTTCAGTGAACCGGAGGACGGAACAGGCGCTACGGCGTCAGGCGAGCGAACAGGGTCGGTGTCGACTGTGAGGGATGGCGCCTGCTGTGCTTGCGTGCTGGAGGTCGGCGCAGGGACAGTTTGCGCCGGCAGCGCGAGGGCAGCCGCGGCCAGGATTGCGGCTAGAGCCACGTTATTGCAAGGGCGCATAGTACCCGGTGCGAGCATAAACGGTGAGTGGAGGCAGTCCCGGAGGAGGATTCACCTTCACCTTCACTTTACGCCACTTGCCGTCGCGGGTCAGGTCTTTGGGCTTGTAACCGATCACATACTGGTTGCGCAGCTCGGTGGAGATCTTTTCGGCAATGTCGCTCATCTCATCGACATCGTCGACGCGGAAGAGCCGCCCGCCCGTTGCGGAGCTGATGTCGTCGAGGAGCACGGGGCCGGTGCGCTCCTCGGGTGTGGGTGCATAAGGATCGAAGATGCCGATGGAGTAGATCTCGACATCGGCCTCGCGCACGGCGGCGCGGACCTCGCCCTCAGTGTAGCGCGAGCGGTTATCGCCGCCGTCAGAGACCACCAGCAACGCCTTGCGCTCGTGGTGGGCGCCGTTC
>JAJXXG010000345.1 GCA_021781255.1 Acidobacteriota bacterium | reverse complement strand
CGTAAGCCGAATGGTCTGCTCGTAGCCCAGCTTGTCGAGCCACTCGGAGTTATAGCGAACCTCGGTCACGCTCTCGTCGAGAATTTTGAAGACCTGCTGCTTATAGGTCTCGGCGTTGGCGTCGATCTGTTCCCTGGTCAGCGGCTTGCGCGTCACGTTGCGGCCCGTGGGGTCGCCGATTAACGAGGTAAAGTCGCCCACCAGAAAGATCACCGTGTGCCCAAGCTGCTGAAAGTGGCGCAGCTTGCGCATCAGCACGGTGTGTCCCAGGTGCAGATCGGGCGCGGTGGGGTCGAACCCGGCTTTTACGCGCAGCGGTCGACCGGTCTTGCGGCTCTCTTCCAAACGCTCGCGCAGGTCGCTGACGCGGATGATCTCCGCGGCGCCTTTCTGGAGCAGATCCATCTGTTCATCTACGGGTAAGAACGTGCTCATGCCGTCTTTCAGTATAAGGTCCGGGGTGTTCCCCCCGGCTGCTACGGCCAGCGCGTGGTCTCCACGGCAGCGCTGAATCCAGGCTGCCAGAGCGAGGCGCTGCTCTGCAGTGGCGCCGGGGCAAATGCCGGCGGCGCTGGCATTTCCGGGACCGGGAAGTAGGGCAGGGGAGCATACTGCGTGGGTGCGGAGCCGAGCGGGCTGGACGGCAGGTAGCTGCCATGTCCGAAGTCCCAGCCATCGGGAATCTGCCAGTCGGCATGCAGATTGTTCGCTGGCGGATACGGTTCGGCCGGGCCTTCGCGCCCCATCGCCTCGTGCACGTAGGGTACGTCGCGGGAGAAGAGTCCGCTGACAAAGTTGCCGGCCGGGAATGCCCACTTGAGCACGTCGTCGCTGCGCGAGGCAAGCACGGAGATGGACTGCACCTTGCCGGCGGCGGCCGCGTACTCGCTGCCCAGGCAGGTATTGTCGATTGCCCCCGCCATCAGCAGCAGCCGGCGCACGGAAGAACGGCTGAGGCCGGCGATGGTCTGCATTACCACGCGCGCGCCCAGCGAATGCGATGCAAACGACAGCGAGAGCGCTGCGGAGAAATTGGTGTTGATGAAGCCGGCCAGGGCATCGCCGGCGTCCATCGCTTCATCGCCTTCAACCGGGTAATCCACTACGTGAATCCAGCGCGCGTCTCCAGGCCACAGCATGCCGATGCAAACCGTGTTGCCCAGGTTCACCAGCTTGCTCCAGTCGCTGAGCTTCTGCAGTCCATCCATCTGCGGCACGTTGAAGCCGTGCGTCACTAGCAGCACATCGTGGCCGCGCACCGCTGCAACCACGTCGGAGACGGGATGCACCGCGTTGCTTTCATCGAGCACCGTCACAGGGCCGACGCCGCCGCCTCGGGGAAGCGCGCGCGTGTTCAGAAAGTACATGGCGGGTTAGCCTTTCACCGATCGCACGGCATCGGAGGCGGTCTGGATTGCGTTGGCCAGGTCCTTAGCCACGGGCGCAAGCGGGGTGGCAATCAGTCCGACCAGCAGCACCTCCCAGGCGTGAAGTGCGTTGCCCATCTGCACATTGCCCACAAACGCCAGTCCCACCGCGAAGAGGGCGGCAAGTCCCTTGCAGGAGTTGCGATAAAGCTGATCGGCTCTCTCGTAGGCGTTATCCACCATGGCCGAGAGAGCAACGTCAAACCTGCCGAAGGCGTCCGACTCCGCCTGCGAGAGCGGATCAACTGTAGCCAGTTTCTGGGCAACACTGGTGAGCATCTCCGCGGAGACGTTGGTCTCGCGCGCCAGGGCTCCTGCGGTGTCGGCATTGAGATGCAGCTTGATGAAGGACTTGGCAATCGACTTCTGTGCCCCCGTCCCCATGCCGTTCATCCAGTTCGCCAGCAGGGTTGCGAGAATGTCCCCGGGGGCCAAGCCTCCCCCGGGCTGTGCACCGCCTGCACGCACCACGGTACGGGTGATCAGGCGCTTGATGTAACCGAAGCCGACGCGACTTATCCCGCCCGCAAAGACCTTGGTGGTGTCTACCAGGCCGGTCGCGGCGGTTCCAAGCGCCCCAACCGCAAGAACCGCTTGATACCAATTGATGGCCATACGCTGCTCCCTCCGAATAAGTGCTCTTCGGAACAACCCTTCATTGCGCGAATAAGCCGGTATGTTAGTGGAAGCAGTGTGAGTGAAAGTTACTTCCGCTGCTGCCCCAAGTCAAGAGAAATCCGTACCACGCGCGCGCCCGGGGGAGCCCGGCAGCAATGGCGAAGCCCATAAGTGATATGCGAGCCGGCGTGTCGCGATAACTCCCCGGATCCATCTGCCGGGCTATCTGCCGCAACCTGGCGGACAGGTTACCAAGACGAATCGCATGAGCAGATTCACCTGCCAGACAGTACTATGTTCGAGAGACTATCGGCGCCATCTGGCCGGAACCTCGAAAGGACGCAGCATGCGGCCCAACTCCAACCTGATGAAGGCATCGCTGACCGGAGCACTCGGCGGACTGCTCTTCGGCTTCGATACCGTGGTGATCTCCGGGGTCATCGCCGCGCTGACTGCGCAGTTTCACCTCAGCGAGTACGGCAAAGGCTGGACGGTTGCCATCGCCCTCATCGGCACCGTGATCGGCTCCTTTGCAGCCGGGGTTGTAGGCAACAAATTTGGAAGCCGCGAAACTCTTCGCCTCACCGCCGTACTCTATATCGTCTCCGCCCTGGGCAGCGCTATGGCGTGGAGCTGGCCTTCGCTGATGGTCTTCCGCTTCGTTGGCGGACTGGGCATCGGCGCCTCCTCTGTCCTCGGACCGGTTTATATTGCGGAGCTGTCACCCGCCAAGTGGCGCGGGCGTCTCGTGGGTGCCTTCCAGTTCAACGTGGTCTTCGGCATCCTGGTTGCCTACACATCCAACTATGGCATTCGCCTGCTTCACCTGGGCGCGACCGAGTGGCGCTGGCAAGTAGGGGTGGCCGCCTTGCCTGCGCTCGCATTTCTCGTCCTGCTCTTCGGCATCCCGCGGAGCCCGCGGTGGTCGGCCGCCCACAATCGTTTTGAAGAATCCTTGCACGTGCTGCGCATCATGGGCGAGCCCCATCCCGAGGCCGCGCTCGCCGATATTCGCGCCGCCCTCGCCGAAGAGAACACCACTGCCCGCGAGCCGGTCTTCAAGTGGAAGTACCGCCTCCCGCTCTTCCTCGCCATTACCGTGGGCGCCTTCAATCAGCTCACCGGCATCAATGCCATCCTCTATTACCTGAACGACATCTTTCAGGCAGCCGGCTTCAGCCAGCTCTCCGGCGATCAACAGGCCATCGCCATCGGTTTCACCAACCTTGTCTTCACCATCGTCGGCATGAGCGTCATCGACAAGCTGGGGCGCAAGACCCTGCTGCTGATCGGCGCCGCCGGCGACACAGCCTGCCTCTCCGGCGTTGCCTGGATCTATGCCACCGGCTCCCACCCCGGCCTGCTGGTCTGGTTCCTCATCGCCTTTATTGCCTTCTTCGCCATGTCGCAGGGGGCCGTCATCTGGGTCTACATTGGCGAAGTCTTTCCCAACCACGTCCGCTCGAAAGGCCAGGGCGTGGGCAACGGAAGCCACTGGATTTTCAACACGCTCATCTCCCTCACCTTTCCCGCTGCCGCAGCCCATTTCGGCCAGAGTATCCCCTTTATCTTCTTCGCCGTCATGACCGGCGTGCAGTTCTGCACGGTTCTCTTCGTTTACCCCGAGAGCAAGGGGCTAAGTCTCGAAGACCTGCAGCGGCGGCTGCTCAAATCGGATGGCCGAGCCGGCAAAGGCAAGGTGGTGACCATGCCGGCCGTCAACGATTCCTCGGAATAGCCCGGATCGAGCCCGGAACCGCCTCGGCCCAGCAGCGATATGCCCCCGAAGCCGGCCTGAAAACCACTCGTCCGACTCGGGCGAGTGAACGCCAGTTCCTCGACAAGCGTGTAAATGAGGAGCGAACTTGTTACGGCATGCCGCTCCAGCGCTTATAGTTGGGAGAGTGACGCCCGGACCAATGCACAGACCTTGGCTCGACCGATCCGGACCATACGGGAAAAGCGCATCATGCCATTGGACTCCCAATTTGCGCAGGATCTGAGCGCGGCTCTGCGCCTGCGCCGTATTCAGGACGGCATTACGATGCTGTCCGCCGCCCAATCCGAAATCGCCCGGTTGGGCCCTGACACTCCGGACGGCGCTCGCCTGCTGTTGCTGGTTGCGCAGTGGATCGATGTGGGCTTCGGCGATTACCGCTTCCTGGAGTCGCTCCTCGATCATTTTCCGCCGGAGTGCCGCAGCCGCCTGCCTCTCGCGGACTATCTCCGTGTGCGCATGGCAGACGCATTCGCCTGTTTTGCCCGCGGCGACATCGACTCTTCCATCGATACGCTCGACCTGGTCCTGAAATCCTGCCGCGACATACCCGACCCCGAGCGGGAGGCGCTTGCCCACTTCTGGAAAGGACGGGCGCACCGAAAGAAGGGCGAGTACGAGGCTTCGCTGCACCACATCATGCAAGCTCGCGCACTTGCCGAAGAGCGCGACAAATACTTTACCGCCGTCATTCAGATTCAGGAGAGCTGGCTCCTATTCCAGAAGGGCATGTCGCGGGAAGCCGAGCAGATTCTCGATTGCGCCGAGTCGATTCTCAAGTCCAGCGATCACTACGTTTCTCTTGCCAACATTGAGTCGGCGCGAGGCCGCATCGTGCGCCGCTCAGGCGAATACAGCAAAGCCCTGGAACACTTCTCCCGCGCCATCGAGATCTATGCGCGGCGCGATCGCAATCACCTGAACCTGGCGCGCACGCTGGTAAACGCCGCCTACGTCCGCCGCCTGCTGGCCCTGCAACTGCGCAAGCGCATCGATACCCAGGCACGCTCCGGCCGCGCGCGCACCGGCTCTTCCCAGGCCCAGGCGGCAAATCATGAATCGCCTCTGAGCCGCTATCAGCATGTGTGGCAGGACGCCATCGAGGGCTTGAACCGCGCCCATGCCATCTATGCCATGCACGCCCACTTCGACGGCATCGGCAAGGTATTGCTCAACCTCGGCTATCTGCACCTCGATCGCGGTGACATTGAAGATGCCACGCAGGAAGCGGCCCAGGCCTACCGAATCGGTTCCGAGCAGAACGATCACATCCTCATGGCCCGCGCCCGCATCCTCGCAACGG
>JAJXXG010000247.1 GCA_021781255.1 Acidobacteriota bacterium | reverse complement strand
CAGATCGGATGATAGTCGGGGGTGTGGGGGCAAAGCCCCCACAAGCATCTGACGACGCAGACCGCCTTAAGCAGGGCGCCCTCTCATAATGCGTGATTTGGCTCACATCGGGTAAGAGTAGCCGGTCGTACGGGCTCGTGCCGTGTTTTTGACACATTGGGCTCGAACTGATTGTTCGTTGGCGCGATCTCCGTCTACCGTTACCTATCCAAAAGCTTGTTGCGCAAGTTGCTTTGGATGAGTGCATTGCCGATAGGAAATGCTTCTGAAAGCAAATACGGCGTGCTTGCTTCTTATCATCCACGCCTATGGCGTGACTGTCCCAAAAGATCCCAAAGGCGTTCACCATCGCCATCCTGACAATCGTCGTAGAGGCAGTATTCCTTGACTATTCCGTGATGGCGAGCCTGGAGCATGAAGTGGGCAGCGGCAAAGCCTATAGCGACAATCAAGAAGCGCGCAAGGGAATGCCCCAACCAGACGGGAACAACAGCCGCGAAAGTGACGACCGGCGGGAAGAAGAAGAGATATTTGAAAATCGTAAAGGCCAGGTTCGGTGCCTTCTGTTGCGGCTCCCCCGTAAAGGCTACTGTGGTCACGTTGAGAAAGAACGCGTCAGCAAGGACCACGCACAAACCCACCGCCAGAAGCAATTGCGCCGCTGTTGCCGGCAGCGTGAGCAATTCGGAAGGAACAATCAACCGGAACAGGAACACTGCGGTCAATGTGACAATCGCGGTCCATGCAACCGCCCAGATGCGCGCTGCGGAAAACATCTCTAGCGCTGTTGCAAACGGCGGCGGCTGGCCATGTACATTGCGGAAAATCCAGTTCCCCTGCCGGTTGCCGGATGAGGTGAATGCCACACGCAATCCCGCGAGTGTCCACAACGGCACGATGCCGATTGCCGCGCGAATTCCCGCGGCTGCCACTTCCAGATGCACCTGCCCGTGGGCCACCGCAAATCGCAACACTGTTGCCGCAACTAACGATGCGCCGACACTTCCATATAAGACGAGGTAAATGCGGTAGCGCGGAACTCGCAGCAGTGTCTGTCCAATAAAGTGAAAGACCGCGCGGCGCACCGGGGGGCGAAGCACGGTGACATGAAGCAGCTTATCGAGCGGCCTCACCATGAAGTTGCGTATAGAGCGAACGTTCCCTCCTTCCACCAATTGAGAAACACGGCGCCGGTACGCCAGAGGATACACAAGAACCGCCAATGCGATTGTGCCCAGCATAACTTCACAGCCCAACTGCGCAAGCTGCGCATGGATTGGAAGAGCAGACGGACCCTCCATCAGCCGTTGATACATGCCAAGAAACCAGAACGGCGGGAACCATCTTGCTGCACTCTCGCTTGAGCCGAGCACGGCTGCCGTTGTGCCGGAGTAGACGGGAAACAGGAGCAGCGCCAGCAGCAGCACGGCCAGAATTGCGCCCTGCACCAGGAGCGAAATCCTGCGAAACCACCGTTCGCCGAAAACGAAGAGCAGCACACCCTGCAACGCAAGAATGAATGTGGCGGCAAACAGTCCGCTCGCTACAACTGCCAGCACGTGCCCGGCCAGAAAGCGCGGCAGACTGGGGGGATCGATAGCCGAAGGGAGCGCCACCGTGGCCAGTACGTTCGAATCGAACAGGAAACCCGCGATAAGGACCGCAATGGCGGTGATGCGCGCAAAGAAGATGCGACGGTTGGGAATTGGTAATGTGTTCAGCACTAGCACATCAAGCAGGTTGGGAAAGAACAGATCCCACTGAAACACGGTGGTGATGCCCAATGCCACAAAGGAATAGACCACGAAGAACAAATGCTGATTCACCTGAACCCAATAGGGCGGAGGACCTGGCACGATGGCTTCATTCCCAGGAACCGCAACGCGGATAAAAGCATGGTAGACAGGCCAGAGATAGATCGCCACCACGAACGGTGGCAACCCTGCAGCGCAGGCGATCAGCACCAAGCGCGCCAACGCGTTGCCGTCGTGAGAAGCCGTCTCGTGGTTAAAGAATCGTTCCAGAAAGTGCCGCAGAAGATGCGAAAACTGGCTACGCTCTGGCTGGCGCGGGACACCGACAGCCGCCTGTTCATTCAAGCCCAGCACCTCCGAATCGGACATCAGAAGCAGGCGCTCGATGGACTTATTCATGGCCGCCCTGCATGACCTTCACAATCTGTTCCGCCTGGGCCCGAGTATCCCGTTGTTGAACCAGCTGCGCAAAAACGCTTTCCAGGTTGGGCAGACTCATCAGCCTTGTCAGCTCCGACGGCGGAGCGTCCGCCATCAGCCGCCCCTTTGCAATCACGATCACGCGGCTGCAAATCTGCTCTACGATCTCAAGCACATGCGAAATATAGAGAACAGCTTTACCCTCAGCTGCCAGAAGGTCGAGCAGGTCTTTGAATAGACGAGCTGATACAACATCCAGCCCCGAAAGTGGCTCATCGAAAATCAGCAACTTGGGATCGTGCAGAAGTGCCGCCGCAATCAAGACGCGCTGGCGCATGCCCTTCGAGTAGAGCGAGATCGGGGAGTGTTCCCACGAATCCAGGTCGAACAGCCGCAACAGGCTCATCGCCTTTCTCTCGATCAGTTCTTCGGGAAGTCCGCGCAGTCTCCCCACCAGTTGCAGGTACTCGAGCGCAGACAAATACGTGTAGAGGTGGGCATCCTCCGGAACATAACCTATGGTGGCACGGAACGAAACCATGTCCTCGGCGATATTCCGACCTTGGAATCGTACAATCCCATCGTCTTGGCGCAGCAATCCGGTGATGATTTTCACCGTAGTCGACTTGCCTGCGCCATTGGGTCCGAGAAAGCCGACAACTTCGCCCGGCGCAACTCTGAATGAAACATCTTCAACCGCGGGAATGCCGCGATAGCTACGATAGAGGTGCTGAACCTCAAGCATGAGACCTCCCGAGTACCCTATGTAGCATTCAGCATTGCTTTGCCAAGCTCGTTTGTCAAGTAGATTGCTACATAGGTATGATGCTTCCCATGGGTAATGAACCCAAGCTGTCGCATACGGCGGCCATGATTCTGCAGGCGATTCATGCCGGCTACAAGTATGGATTCAGCGTTATGGAGATGACCGGTCTGCCCAGCGGCACCGTGTATCCGGCGATGCGCCGCCTGGAACGTGACGATCTGATCCGCTCCCAATGGGAAAAGCAGTCGATTGCCGATAATGAACAGCGTCCGCCGCGTAAGTACTACAAGTTGACCGCATCGGGAATTGCGAGTCTTGAATTCTCGCGCAAGCGCTACCCCTTGCTGGAACGCCTCATTCCAACTGAGGAGGAGAAGGTGCGATGAGGCAGCTCCCAAGCTCCGTTTCACATACGTTGCAGCTTGCACTGCTGCGCGGAGTGTCACTTATTTTGCCTCCTCGAGAGCGGGACGATTGGTACCGCGAGTGGGCTAATGAGTTATGGCACGTTCGGAAGATCTGTAGGCCGCAGGGCACATCCTCGTGGAGCGCGGAGCGCAAATCCATCGCGTTTTGTATGGGATCTATTCAGGATGCCGTGTGTGTGAAGCGGGAAGGTTTGCGAGTGGCAGAGGCTTCGGTCCACGGTTCGGCGTCGCAATGCCTAGTCTGGTTGAGCATCGTAGTTGTGCTGTGCGCGATTCTTGCCCATGTTTTACCTGGCGTGCAGAACGAAGAAGCCGCGGCCCACGCCCGACTGAGACCGGATGTGATTCTGATTCAAGCAGGCGCCTATACAGCCACAGCCAAACCGTCGATTTCATTTACCCAATACGAAAGCTGGAAAATGCGGCGGCAACGCTTTTTTGAGGATCTGGCGTTCTATCGCGTAACGCGCAAGTCAGTGGAATTGAAGGGTGAGCGAGAAATCTGGTCAATTGCTTATGGAACCGGCAACCTATTCAGGATGTCAGGGCTCGAAAGGGCGGGATACAGCAAAGAAGTCCGGCCGGGGGAAGCTCAAGCTTGGCTGAGCCCTTCGCTCTGGCGGCGAGAATTTGCCTCTGATCCGAGGGGCACCGGAAAGTTCATGGTGATTGGGAATCGAGAGGTAATGATCGCCGGGGCTGCGCCGTTAGGGACGTTGCTCTTTCCCGAACAAGCCGATATCTGGATTCTCGACTCCGATCCGAACGTGGTGGACAGCTCCGATTCACCAATGGGCTATGTAGTAGGGCTCCTTTCCCCAGTCGGTCAATCCGAAATGCAAACCTCCACCGTACCCATATTGAGTTCGGAGGCGGGTGGCGATGAGGTGGAATATCACGGATCCGCCTTTGAACCGATGGGCGGACCATTAGGAATATTTGAATTCGCGCTTTTGCTGGCTCTACTTGCGCTGCCGGCAGTCACCACCGTCTTCAGGACGGAATCGGATTTCGAATCGCGTCATCCTCCCTTGAAGTCGCGCCTCAGGCGCCTGTTGTTCGTGGTCACAAAGATGGCACTCATTGTCCTGGGAGCGTATTTCGCCGCTCTTGACATTGCCTATTGGGGGTTTGCACAACAGGTCTCTACCGCGGAATTTGTGCAGTTTGTCGCCAGTTTCAATCTCTGCCTCTTTGGGCTGCAATGGGCGCTTGTGGATCACAGTCGCCGCTGTCCGGTGTGTTTGCGGCGCGTTACGCATCCAGCCCAGGTTGGCAGCGCGTCACGCACCTTCCTGGCATGGAACGGCACAGAAATGATCTGCACGGGAGGTCATGCTCTGCTCCATGTCCCCAGCCTGCCAACGAGTTGGTTCAGCCGAGAGCGGTGGATGTATCTCGATCCTTCATGGAAGTCCTTGTTTGCGGATAGTGCAGGACGGTGAGCAAGCGGGATGGGTCAAATTTGAGAGGGATATCACTCGGAGCTGAGTCTTCCGGCGCCGTTCAGATAATCATCAAGAACAGTTGTGCCGATCTCGTGGTTCAGATTAGTGGCCGGTTAACTCCGCCAACTCACTCATCTAGTCTGAATTTGAATCGCGAGGCCAGTGACGTACGTTTCGGAGAACTGATGGGTGATTCTTCTTGCGGATGTTGCCTATTTTGTAAAGCGACGATCGCCGGTGATACTCCCTCGAAGTGCAGAAATGTGGCTTTCGAATTGCCGAGACGATCCAGTCTAGTCAGGGTCATATC
>JAJXXG010000871.1 GCA_021781255.1 Acidobacteriota bacterium | reverse complement strand
GGAATCGGTGAGAGAGCAGGCAATGCGGCTCTTGAAGAGATTGCGGCCAACTTTTTTGTACGTGCCGATTACTTCCAACTGCACACCGGCATTCAGATGAAGAAGCTGAATGCAGTGAGTCAGACACTGCGCGAACGAATCAGCTTTGGTCCGTCGCCGAACAAGGCTATCGTGGGCGCGAATGCGTTTGCGCACGAATCGGGGATACATCAGCATGGGATGCTGGCCAATCCACTTTGCTACGAGATTATGACACCGGAGTCAGTGGGTGCCGACAGCACGCATCTGGTTCTTGGGAAACACTCGGGGCGCGCGGCGCTGCGGCATCGCCTGGATGCATTGGGATTTGCGTTGACGGCGGAGGAGTTGCTGGAGGTTTATCACCGCTTCGTGGCGCTGGCCGATCGCAAGAAGGATATCTATGACCAGGACTTGATCGGACTCTTGACAGCAAGGCAACGCGAGCAAAGGTCGGGCAATATGGCGGCGGTGGATTAGGATTCGTTCTGCCGCTACAGTTTCAGATCACGAACCAGGAGTGAAAAGGAAGAGCATGGCATTTCGACTTTTAGTGACGGCAGGTGACGGGATCGGACCGGAGGTGACACGCGAAGCCGTCACCGTGTTGCAGCAAGTTTTTTCGCGTTCTGGCAAGTCGCTGGAGGTGACCGAGAAGCGTATTGGCGGCATCGCAATTGACACCGATGGCACGCCGCTGCCGCAGGAAACTCTGGATGCGGCTCTTGGCTCGGATGCGGTTTTTCTGGGCGCAGTAGGTGGCACAAAGTGGAATGCGCTGCCGCCCAACACCCGTCCGGAGGCGGGCCTGCTGCAACTGCGCGCGGCGCTGGGAGGATTTGCCAATCTGCGTCCGGCTTTTTCGATTGCGGAACTGGCGGCGAACAGTCCGCTGAAGCTGGAGATTGTCGCAGGCGCGGATATTCTGTTTGTGCGCGAGCTGCTGGGCGGGCTGTATTTTGGCGCTCCTCGGGAGTGGAATCGTGCGAACGGAGAAGCGTGGAACACGATGCGCTATACACGCGAGGAGATTGTTCGCGTAGCTCGCGTGGCCTTTGAGCTGGCAGCGAAGCGCAGAAAGAAAGTTACCTCCGTAGACAAGGCGAATGTGTTGGAAGTTTCGCAGCTTTGGCGAGCAACGGTGGCCGAAGTTGCAGCGGAATTTCCTGACGTGGCGCTGGAGCATCAGCTTGTGGACTCCATGGCGATGCTCCTGATGACAAGTCCTCGCAACTACGATGTTGTGCTGACGGAAAATCTGTTTGGTGACATTCTGAGCGACGAATCAGCGGTGATAACCGGATCGCTTGGCATGTTGCCGTCGGCGACGATTGGCGGCAATGTCAATCTGTACGAGCCGATCCACGGATCAGCCCCGGATATAGCAGGAAAAGGACTGGCCAATCCGCTGGGAGCAATCCTGACTGCAGCGCTGGTGCTGCGCCACTCTGCAGCCATGGAGGCCGAAGCAGCCGCGGTGGAGACGGCTGTCCGCAAGACACTGGAGATGGGCTTTCGCACGCCGGATCTGGTGCGTGGAGATGCTGCTGGATTCAAGGTGCTCTCGACGACGGAGATGGGCACAAAGGTACGCGAGATGCTGCACGCGTGAATCGTGTAGAAGCGGAATGCATGAGGGAGAAAGATGAGCAACACGCCGAAGACATTGTTTGAAAAAGTGTGGGAGCAGCACGTTGTAGTGGAGCCGCAGGGCGAGCCGACGATTTTGTATATCGATCTGCATCTGCTCCACGAAGTGACTTCACCGCAAGCTTTTGAAGGATTGCGCCTGTCCGGTCGGAAGGTGCGAAGGCCGGATCGTTGCGTGGCGACTGTGGATCACAATGTGCCGACGACGCTGGCCGAGCGATTCAACATTGTGGACCAGATTGCCGCGACGCAGATTGCCACGCTGCGAAAGAACTGCGCGGACTTCGGCGTAGAGCTTTTTGACGTGGGCAGCCGCGAACAGGGCATCGTGCATGTGATTGGGCCGGAGATGGGCTTGACCAAGCCGGGGATGACGATCGTCTGTGGGGATTCTCATACATCGACCCACGGCGCCTTTGGCGCACTGGCGTTTGGTATTGGGACCAGTGAGGTGGAACATGTGCTTGCCACGCAGACGCTGCCCCAAAGCAAGCCAAAAACGTTTCGGATTGCCGTCGAGGGCGAGCTGCCACAGGGCGTTACAGCAAAAGATATTGTGCTGGCAATCATTGGGCGGATCGGTACCGATGGCGCGACAGGTTGCGTAATCGAGTATGCGGGATCAGCGATTCGCGCACTGTCCATGGAGGGCCGCATGACAGTGTGCAACATGAGCATCGAAGCCGGTGCACGCGCTGGCATGATTGCGCCCGACGAGACAACATTTGCGTATCTGAAAGGGCGTAGATTTTCGCCCCAGGGTGCGGCCTGGGACAAAGCTGTGGCCGCATGGAGCAAGCTGCCAAGCGACGCAGAGGCGAAGTTTGATCGCGAACTGGTGATCGACGCGGCGACGCTTGTTCCGTATGTAAGCTGGGGTACAAATCCAGGGATGGTAGCGCCGATTACGTCCGCGATACCGGATCCGGCGAAGTCTGAGGACGAGAACGAGCGTAAGGCGTTCACGCGCGCACTGGAGTATATGGACCTGAAGGCGGGAACGCGGCTGGAGGAAGTTGCGGTGGATCGCGTCTTCATCGGGTCGTGCACAAATTCGCGCATTGAAGACCTGCGCGCTGCGGCTCGAATCGCCGCCGGGCACAAGGTGAGCACACGTGTGAGCGCGATGGTGGTGCCAGGCTCAGAGGCGGTGAAGGCACAGGCAGAGCGGGAAGGGCTGGATGCGATCTTTCGCGAAGCGGGCTTTGACTGGCGCGAGCCTGGCTGCTCGATGTGCCTGGGAATGAATCCGGATATTCTTGCCCCGGGAGAACGCTGCGCGTCGACGAGCAATCGCAACTTCGAAGGGCGACAAGGACGCGGTGGACGAACTCATCTGGTGAGTCCGGAGATGGCCGCAGCAGCAGCCATTGCTGGGCATTTTGTGGATGTGCGGGAGTGGAAGACGAAACCGACAATGGAGGTTCGCTGAGATGCAGCCCTTTCAAACCATCACTTCGCGCGCGGTGCCGCTGGACCGCGTGAATGTCGATACCGACCAGATTATTCCCAAGCAGTTTCTGAAGCGCATAGAACGCTCCGGTTATGGCGAGTTTCTCTTCTATGACTGGCGAAACCAGCCGGGGTTTGTATTGAATGATCCACGTTATCAGGGAGCTCAGGTTCTAGTCGCGGCAAAAAACTTTGGCTGCGGATCCAGCCGCGAGCACGCAGCGTGGGCACTCTCCGATTACGGCTTTCGCGTGGTGATTGCGCCGACCTTCGCGGACATCTTCTTCTCGAATGCGGGCAAGAATGGCATTGTGCTGGCACGGCTGGCGGAAGACGAGGTGGCGCTGCTGTTGCAGCGAGCCGCGCAGGTTCCGGATTACCAGCTCACAGTATCCTTGGCGGAGCAGACGGTGACCGATGAGCAGGGATTTTCCGCAAAGTTTGAGATTGATCCATTTCGCAAATACTGCCTGATGGAAGGCCTGGACGATATTGGGTTGACGATGCGCCATGCGCAGTCGTTGGATGCGTTTGAGACGATGCATGACGGGGCTGTGTGGCTGCGTCCACGGGCGAGTTGAGGACGAGTCTCAGAGATAGAGAGACGGTTGAAAACGGCAAAACAACCCGTTCTGCAAGACAACAAGGATCACAAGAAAGATCAAGGGACACGATGACAGTCGAAGGCAAGCGCCACAGTATTCCAATGACCGAGGGACCAAGCCGCGCGGCGGCTCGCAGTTATCTGCGAGGAGTGGGCTACAGCAAGGATGATCTGCACAAGCCGATTATCGGAATCGCCAATACGTGGACAGAGATTGGCACATGCAATGTGCATCTGCGTGAGATTGCCGAGGCGCTGAAGGAAGGGATTCGCGAAGCAGGCGGCACGCCGATGGAGTTCAATACCGTCACCATCTCCGATGGCATCACGATGGGTACACAGGGCATGAAGGCTTCGCTGGTGAGCCGCGAAGTGATTGCCGACTCCATTGAACTGGTGGCGCGTGGGAATCTGTTCGATGGCATTGTGGGCATTGGCGGCTGTGACAAAAATATGCCGGGAATCATCATGGCGCTGTGTCGACTGGATATTCCGGGGATGATGCTGTATGGCGGCTCGATTGCGCCGGGCAAGTTGAATGGCGTGGACATCACGATCCAAAACGTCTTTGAGGGCATTGGCGCACACGCACGGGGTGCGATTGACGATGCGGGACTGGAGGCACTGGAGGCTGCGGCATGTCCTGGCGCCGGTGCGTGCGGCGGTCAGTTCACGGCGAATACGATGGCGATGGGCGCGGAGATTCTGGGCATCAGCCCGATTCAGCTTTCTGGCGTGCCGGCGACAGCAGTAGACAAGCGCGAAGCGACACGGCAGGCTGGACGGATTCTGATGGATGCAGTGCGCGCCAATCGCAGGCCGTCAGCAATCATCACGCGCGCATCGCTGGAAAACGCGATTGCAGCGGTGGCCGCTTCAGGAGGCTCGACGAATGCTGTGCTGCACTTCCTGGCCATTGCACGTGAGATGGGCATTGAGCTTTCGATTGACGACTTTGATCGCATCAGTGATCGCACGCCGTTTATCTGTGATCTGACCCCGGCGGGCAAGTATGTGGCCAAGGATTATCAGGCAGCGGGTGGATCTCGGCTGCTGGCGCAGCGATTGCTCGGTGCGGGCCACCTGCATCCCGATGCAATCACGATCAGCGGCAAAACAATTGCTGAAGAAGCGGCAGAAGCAGTGGAAACACCGGGACAGGTGGTGATTCGCACCTTTGAACAACCACTGAAACCACACGGTGGATTGGTGATTCTGAAGGGTAATCTTGCCCCTGAAGGCTGCGTGATGAAGGTGGCCGCAGCGGACAGGCTGGAACATCGTGGGCCAGCGCGCGTCTTCGATTGCGAAGAAGACTGCTTTGCGGCTGTGCAAGCGCAGCAGATCAGGCCAGGCGATGTGCTGGTGATCCGCTACGAAGGTCCAAAGGGCGGACCGGGGATGCG
>JAJXXG010000954.1 GCA_021781255.1 Acidobacteriota bacterium | reverse complement strand
TAGCTGTTGTTGTGCGGATAGCCCTTCTCTGTCTCTCCGACAAGGATGCCGTCCTCTACCCGCCAAAGCTTTGGATCGCCATCCCAATCGTGAAGAGTCTTGCCATCGAAGAGGGGGACAAAGCCGGTGTGCTCATCGAAGTCGAGCGGATCGGGCTCGCGGAAGCGGCTGGGGCGCGTCGATGGCTCCGCTAAGGACGAGACAGCCGCTGACGAAGACCTTGATGTCGTAGCTTGAGCCGGTGTGAGCTGAACAGAAAAAAAGAAAAGAAAGAGCAGTACGGGCGCGAGGAGAGGCACTGGAAAATAGGAACGGCGATTGAGACGTTTCATGACCGCCAATGCTAGCCGCTGCGGAAAGTTTCTGTCAATCACGCCGGAAGCGGATCTAAATCGAGCTAGCGCCAGTCATGCGTTGCTATTTGCGAGATGTTCTTGCCTTGCTCTTTGGATACGAGGCTGCCGATCCGTTGGTCGATTCCCGTACGTAGAGCCGGGCCGGAAGTCGAACGCGCTCCACAGGTTTCTCCGCAGCACTATTATGCTCAATCCGCTTGAGGAGAGACTCGACTGCCCTGGAACCAATTTCATAGGCCGGTTGAACAATGGAAGTAATGCCTGGACGGAAGAGAGGTTCTGAATTCAGTTCGTCGAAAGTCACAAAGGCAAGGTCATCCGGAGTCGTCAATCCCATCTGATAGATGGCGCGGAGCGCGGCCAGCCCCGTAACGCCATTCGTTGCGAAGACGGCAGTCGGCCGGTTTGCCGGGCGAAGCAGGCCTTGCTGGCAGACGTTGGCGACCTCTTCATCGTCAAAACCGCCCTTCCAGATAAGCATATCGCGAACAGGAATGCCACTCTTCTGCAAGGCCCTGCGATAGCCTCGCAAGCGCTCCTGTTCATTCTGAAGATGGAGAGGTCCCGTAATTACGGCGATCTGGGAATGCCCCTTTTCGCGGAGGTGCGACACAGCCATCTCCGCAGCCTGAAAGTCATCCACACACACCGAATCAACTTCCAAGCCCTCAGGCAGGCGATCAAGGCACACCAAGGGCGGGCCCGCAGTCGTCAAGGCATTATAGGCCGATCCTGTTGCCTCAGTCTCTCCAGCCGCTACCAATAAAATCCCTTCCACGCGCTGCGCCCGCAAAAGTGCAAGCATATCCGCTTCGCGGGCGCGATTATTCTCCGAGTCAAGCACGATCAAAAAGAATCCAGCCTTGCGCGCCGCCGACTCAGCCCCCCGGATCAGCTTCGGAAAGAAAGGAATCGTAATGTCCGGAACAACCATTCCCAGCGTATGGGTCCTATTGGTCCTAAGACTGCGGGCAATGAGGTTTGGCTGATAATTGAGCGCCGCGATCGCCGCCATGACCTTTTTGCGCGCACGCTCACTTACCCCCGGTACTCCATTCACTACATTGGAAACCGTGCCGGCCGAAACGCCAGCAAGTTTGGCCAATTCCTTCTGTGTAGGCGGCATATGCGTGATTATAATGAGGCGTTCACAATGGGTCCAACGTTCGTTTACTTTCATTCTAATCGTGCTGTACTCCGCAGCTACCCTTCTCAATGGCGCAAGATCAAGCATCTGCTCGCCAGACGAAGAGAGAGAATTGCATGGTAAAAAGTATTGACAGAACTGAAGGTACCGACCTAAAGTGCGGTGTATGAGACGTCTCATTTGCCAGAAGCCGCGGTCTTGCTGCCCTGCTCCCCTCCCCGGTGAGACCCGTTGCTAATACCGGTCTATCGAGCCACGCGCCACGACTTGCGGCGCCATTCCCTGCACTTGAGGTGCTTCCTGTGAAACGGAGCCTGAATATTGGCCTGGTGGGATGTGGGTTTATGGGCCGCACGCATAGCAATGCCTTCCTGCAGGCACCACACTTCTTCGAACTCGCTTATCAGCCGGTGCTTCGCGCCGTTTGTTCTCGAAACGCGCAAACCGCTGCCCAGTTTGCCCAGAACTGGGGATACGAAACCACTGAAACCGACTGGCGCAAACTGATCGAGCGTCCCGATATCGATCTGATCGATATCGCCAGCCCCAATGACACCCACGCGGAAATCGCAATTGCCGCCGCCCAGTCTGGCAAAATGGTCATGTGCGAGAAGCCGCTGGGCCGCACCGCGGCCGAAGCCAGGGAAATGGTCAAAGCGGTGGATGCCGCCGGCACTGCCAACATGGTCTGGTACAACTACCGGCGCGTCCCCGCCCTGGTTCTCCTGCGGCAACTGCTGGATGAGAACCGCTTCGGACGTATCTTTCACTATCGCTCGCAATTTCTGCAGGATTGGACCATCTCCCAGGATCTGCCGCAAGGAGGAACTGCCTTGTGGCGTCTCGACGCCAGGGTCGCTGGAAGCGGAGTTACGGGCGATCTTCTCGCGCATAACATCGACATGGCGCAATGGCTCAACGGGCCGATTCGCGAGGTCTCCGCAACTACTGAGACATTTATCAAGGAACGCAAGCACAACCTGACGGGGAAAGTCGAACCGGTCTCCATTGACGACGCCAGCATGTTCATGTGTCGATTTCAGAACGGTTCGCTGGCCTGCTTTGAAGCCACCAGGTATGCGCGCGGCCACAAGGCCCTGTTCACGCTAGAAATCAACGGCGAGCAAGCTTCGGCATCCTGGGACCTGCATGATCTGCATCGGCTGAGCTATTTCGATCATCGCGATGAGGGCCGCTTGCGCGGCTGGAGGAGCATCCACATCACCGATTCAGACCACCCCTACATGAAGAACTGGTGGGTGCCCGGCCTGCAAATCGGCTATGAACACACGTTCGTCCATCAATTCGCAGACTTCGTGCGCTCGCTCGAGAGCGGGCAAGCCGCGTTGCCAACATTCCGTGATGGCCTGGCAACAGACTATGTCACCGACGCTGTATTGCGTTCAGCAAAAAGCCGCCAATGGGAAACAGTCCGTCTCGATTAGCCAGCTCATACTGCCTCTGAGGAGAGTCAAGGATGCCTGAAACAGCTTCTGCTTTACGCCTACGCCTGAGCACCTGCTCGACTACCATTGCGACCCTTGGGCTTGGCTTGCTCATCTCCGCCAGCGCTGCAAGCGGTCAACAGGGACCGACGTCAACCGCACCAGCCGCGCGTCCCGGCGCAATGCGCTTTACCCAGCCTGACCCAATCGACTTTGACGATCACACCGGCTGGACCCAAATCTTCGACGGCAAAACCTTAAAAAGCTGGGACGGCCCGTCCGACATATGGCATGTTGAAAACGGAGCAATTGTAGGCGAATCCACCCCGGAGCACCCGGCCGGCACCACCAACATCATCTGGCGCGGCGGCGAGCCTGCCAATTTCGAACTCAAGCTAGAGATTAAGCTGGAAGGCGAAGGCGCGAACGGCGGCGTTCAATACCGGAGCATGAACGTGGCCTCGCGTCCGCAGATGGATGCGCAGCGCATGGCGCAAATGACCGACGCGCAGAAGCAGCAAATGAAACAGAGAATGGCTCTCTTCCAGAAGTATGCAAAGTGGAGCTTGAAGGGCTACCAGGCCGATTTCGACTATCGGAATCGCTTTTCCGGGCAACTTTACGAACAAGGCACTGGCCGTGGAATCATCGCGTGGCGCGGTCAGATGGTGGAAGCCAATCAGGGGCAAAAGCCCCGCTTGCTGGCCACACTGGGCACTTCGCAGGATCTGCAGGAATATATCAAGCCGGGTGAGTGGAATCAGTACGAGATCATCGCTGACGGCAACACCATGATCCACATTATCAACGGTCACGTAATGGCGATCTTCGTCGACAACGATCCCACCTTCAGCCATGCCAAGGGCCTAATCGGTTTCGAGATTGAAGGCAGCGGTAATGTAAAGATCTCGCACAGAAACATCTGGATCAAAACACTGCCCTGAACCTCCGGATCGATTAAAAGGAGGACCAGCGACGCCTCGGGGAGTGACTTCTCGAGGCGTCGCTGTGTCAGTGGACCGCAGCCTTCGCAGTATAGCAATGCCGCGAGATTGCAGCTTCTTCAGATTGGCACCAGCATTCTCTTCCTGCCCCCAGCTCCCGAAGGAGTACACCATGGCTCACTCAGTTCCATATGACACGGCAGAACCCCATCCCGATGAATTCCTGATTCCTCGCGGAAGCCGATCCGCATTCTTTCTGGTCACGGGCCTCTTCTTTCTCTGGGGCGTGCCGAATAATTTGAACGATGTCTTGATCCGGCAATTCATGACATCATTCGCCCTCTCCCGCGCGCAGGCGGGCCTGGTTCAGTCCGCCTTTTATCTTGGTTACTTTCTCATTGCGATTCCTGGCGCCTTGGTCATGCGGCGTTATGGTTATAAGAACGGTCTCATCACCGGCTTGTTTACCTACGCAATCGGAACATTTCTGTTTTATCCGGCAGCCCATGCGCACAGCTATGCGCTGTTTCTGCTCGCGCTCTTCGTCATCGCCTGTGGCTCCTGCATTCTTGAAACAGGATCCAACCCCCTCGTCACGCAGATGGGCACGCCCAACAATGCCGTCCGCCGGCTGAATCTTTCGCAGTCATTCTTCCCCGCCGGCTCCATTGCCGGTGTATTGATCGGAACCATATTTATCTTCTCCGGCGTCGAGTTGACTCCGGCCCAGATCGAGGCACTTAAGCGTGCAGGCACTTATGATGCTTATCTCCTCCACGAGACTATGCGGGTCGTTGATATATGGCCTTGGGTGTTGTGGTCTTGCTGTGGGGAATTCTCATTTGGCGAGCGCCGTTTCCCTCTGTTGCGCTGGAACGTTCGGCCATCGGCGCAGGAGCGGCCGGCAGCTATCGCGCTTTGCTCCAGTATCCGCACTTCATGGTCTCAGTGCTGACGCAATTTTGCTATGTTGGCGCCCAGGTTGGCACCTGGAGCTACTTCATTCAGTACTTGCAGGATTATACCCATCTCTCAGAGAAGGCCGCAGGCTACATGCTGACAGGGACCTTGGTTGCATTTGGAGTCGGACGTTTCGCCTCAACGCACCTGATGCGCTGGATTCGTCCCAATCTACTGATGGGGCAATTTGCGCTTCTGAACTGCGGCCTTCTGCTCATCGGCATTGTCTTCCCCGGCTGGAGCGGCGCATGGGCAATCTTTGCTACCAGCTTCTTTATG
>JAJXXG010001178.1 GCA_021781255.1 Acidobacteriota bacterium | reverse complement strand
CAGCCGCGCTGCGGTGAAGGTAATCGTCGCAACATTCGCCGCCACGAGAGCAGCGCAGATCAAGAGTGAACGCAAGGAGTAATTCAAAGGCCTGACCTCGAAATAGAGATTTCCTTACTGAAATTTGTGAATTTCAAAAGGCAAACTGCCATGAGTGGATGCTGCCGAGCCCTGATATGAATGACCACTGAGCGATGGTGATGAAGCCATGCCGTTCAATTGCTGCAACCTGCCGCCGCTAGGGTTAGCGGTATGTTAAAGGCCGCGCCATAAGTTTGCTGTAAGGATTTTTTTGCGTCACTGGGGGTTTTGTGCGCTTTTTCCACAAAAAGTCAGCGATTTGCACGCAGTCCCCGCCGCAGACCGTACCATCCCAGCCCGGCAGCGATGTAGACGAGATAAATAAACGGAATGCGCGCGTGCACTGCGTCTGCCGCGGAGTTGAGGTCAAAGAGCGTGATCAGAAGGATGAGAATCACCGTCAGAGCGCTCGTCGCCGCCGGCAGACGCGAATGCCGGCCGTGCGCCCGCCGCGCAAACGGCAACGCCACAGCCACCAGCGCATATGCCGTGAGAAACCCGAAGACTGAGAGCGAGCCGCACAGGTCGTACATTTGGGAACCTGTGGCGTCGTACGCGGCAAAACCAATGGTAGCCGCCAACATGAGGGTTGTTGACAACGCAATCGCTGCTCCCGGCGTCCCGTGTCTGCGATTGGTGCGCGCAAAGGTGTCCGGAATCAGGCCATCGTGCGCCATGCGCAGCAATACCCGTGCAGCCGCCGTGGCGCAGGCAAGCACACAGGAAAACATGCTCACGAAGGCGCCGCAGTCGATAACGACGCCGAGCGCGGAGACACCCGCCTTCGTGGCCAGCAGATGCAGCGGGCTGGTGGTATCGCTCAGGGCGGTGGACTCGCCGCGGAAGCCCACCACCTCGGAGTATGCGCAGAGCATAAAGAAAACCCCGGCCAGCAGCGCGCATTGCAGAACGGCACGAGGAATGGTCCGGAGCGGGTCGCGGGCCTCGCCGCCCAGCGTCGTCGCGCTTTCGAATCCGGCGAAACTGAAGATGGAGAGCACCAGCGCAGGCCCAAGCCCCTTGAGCGGGACGCCCTGCAGTCGAAACTGGCTCCTGTCCACATGCAGCCCCATATGGGCAATCAGAAGAACCAGCACAATCAGGATCAGGCTCACCGAGGCCGCCTCGATCCAAAGCATGACCTCCGCCGAAAGCTTCACGTCGCGCCATGCGATGCAGCCTGCCGCCAGGCACACGGCCACCAGAGTCGGAACGGCCGGCGGCGACCAATGGAAAAACTGTTGGCAAAGTACGATGGCATAGTAGAGCGCGCCGCCGGCGACTGAAGCGCCCGTAGCCAGATAGGCCAGGAGCAATCCCCAGGCGGCGGCAACGCCGAAGACAGGCGGCAGCGTGTCAGCCGTGTAGCTGTACAGTGATCCGGGCGACGCGGAGATCCTGGCGAAGCGGCTGATGCAGAATCCCACCAGAAGCATCACCCCCGTGGCCAGCAGATAGACGAACCATGTGGCGTTGCCGGCCAGGGCAAACACCAGCGGAATCGTGAGCGACGAAGAGGTGCTCGGCGCCATGGCTGAGACCGACTGCGCCAGCGTTTCCGCCGGGCCCAGCACGCCCGCGCGCAGGCCGTAGCGTTCTGCCGCGCTCTCCTGCGCGTTCACCTTGGCTTGCGGGTTCGTGACGCTCGACACCGGATGTGGGTTCTCTCTATGAATTACCGCTCGACGGTGGCCTCGATCGTACCATGCGGCTCGTCGATGGGAACAAAAATGTGGTTTGGATTATCGAGACCGAATGGGCTCAGGTCGGCCAGCAGATGATGCAGATTCGGCATGCAGAGGCGAATGCGCGCAATCTCCGGCGCCGCGTCCAGCGCGGCCTTGCCCATGTCGAAGAGAGTATGCTGCACGCTCATGCTGTTGTGCGCAGCGAACTCCTTCAGCAGTGCGCCTAGAATTCGCCTGCGCGCCTCTACGTAGTCGGGCGCGGCCGTGTTGTACTCCCACGCAATGGTTGCGCGCGTTCCGAAGATACGGTCCGCGGCCGGCTTGAGCGTCGTGAGCTTGTCCTCGATGTAGCCGGTAAAGGCCGACCGGCTGGTCTTCAGGATGATCAGCCCGTCGATACCGGAGATGACATTCCACGCGCCTCCTCTTGCCCGCTCGACCTGGACCGTTTCAAGCTCCGCTCCGCTCATCCGGAACGTTGTGGGCTCCGGCGGTCCCTCGGTTGCCATGTGTTTCCAGGCCTTCTGTTGTACGCCGATCTCGACCTTTGATACCTGTGGCTGGTGGGCAAGAAAGTAGTCGCCCAATTCCAGGGCGAATGCCTCGATGCACGCCGCCTTCGATCCGCGCGCCACGTAGTACACGGTATTCTTCATCGTGTCGGTGGGCAGAACCAGACTGTTGTCGGCTTCCGTGTAGCTCGCCTCAAAGCTGCCATGCAGCATGATGTGCACGATCCACTCGTCAAACTCATGCCGGTCGCTGTGGCGGGTAATGCGCGAAAGGCGCACGCGGGACTTCCCGTACCGGTTCTCTCCAAGTCGGGCCATAGGTTAGCTCCCTCGATAGGTGGTGTAACTGTTTTCGCTGAGCAGCAGCGGGAGATGATAGTGCCCCTTGCCGTCGCAGGCAAAGGCGATAACAATCTCAGAGTAGATGCTGAGTCGGTTCCGGTCTTTGAAATATGCACCGGTTGCGAAGCTAAGCCTGTAGTCACCCGCCGGCGCGTCGATGGCAAGATCGCGGCAGCGGCCGTCGGTGTCGGTAAGGCCTGCGGCAACCTCAACCCAGTCGCAGGGCGCATCCGTAACCCGCTCCGCCGGCTCGCCTTCAACCACTTCGATCCAGCCGCCTTCCAGCCTTTCCAGGCGCACAGCCATCCCGGCGGCGGGTTTGCCCAGCACGGTATCCAGCACGTGAGTCGTAATTGCGCTCATTCCACCAGCCACTTTCCCAGACGAATCTGCATGATCTGCCGCTGCTGTTCGGCGGCTTCCAGCAACTCCACCTCGCGTGTCGATGCGAGCCGCCGCCTCAGGATTGCCAGCATCTCTTCCGCGCTTTTGCCCGTGGCGCAGACGATGTATGTAAATCCAAATCGTTCTTCATACTGCTTGTTTCCCGCGGCCATCTCCGCCATCACGCGCTCGCTTGCCGACCCGGTTTGAACCTGTTCCTGCTGCGACCATGTTGCCGATTGCGCGCCCGTGTGAACTGCGCTCTTGCGCTCGCCGATGCGCGGATGGCAGGCAAAGGCCTCGATCCAGTCCGGCTCCTGCATGGCGCTCCATACCCGATCCGCGGCTTCGCTCAGCGCCGGGACACTTGCAACCGGCCGCAGGTCCGTCATGGCCTTGGCCCAGCGTGCCGAGCCGCAGCAGGCGAGCATCGCCTCGCGCGCCGCCTCTGCGGTGGCTGCATTCCAGGCTGCAAGCGTGGCATTCACCCGCGGCATTCCTCCCGGCCCAGTTCGAGCAAAAACTCCTCCAGCAGATTTGCAGCCACGCGCCGCCGATAGATCGCGTTGGAGCGAATATCGTCGATCGGCGCAATCTCGGCAAGCAGCGCACTCCGCGCCGCGCGCCGTGTTTCCTCCACCGGTGCCTGACCAAGCAGAACCTCTTCGGTCCGCCTGAGCCGCGTGGGAAACGGCGCCAGGCTCGCCGCTCCCAGCCGAATCTCGCGGATCGTCCCGCGTTCCAGCCGTGCGCTGGCGGCGAGCGCAACCTTGGCGATTGCCATGGCGCGACGCGTCCCCACCTTGCGCAAATATTGCCTGTGCTCCGTGAAGCGCCGCGGCAGATGGATCGCATAGAGCAGTTCGTCCGCGGCCAGTACGTTGCGCTTGTATCCGGTATGGAACTCGGAGTAGGGAAGTCTGCGGCTGCCGCGAACCGAGATCGCCTCCACCTCGGCGTCGTATACCAGAAGCGCTGGTGAAGAATCGGCGGCGGGTGAGCCGTTCACCACATTTCCGCCCAGCGTGGCGCGGCTCTGGTTGGCAATGGAGCCGATCCAGCCTGCAGCCCTGGCCAGAAGCGGAAAATCGGACTGGATTGTTGCCTGCCTGCGCAGTTCAAGAAAGGTTGCCGCGGCGCCGATCGAAACCTCATCGGCAGTTACCCGCAGGGCTTGCAGGTCGGGAATCCCCCAAAGGCTGACGAGTTTGCGCGCCTTCAGCCGGCCCGCTGAGAAGGCCACCATCAGCTCGGTGCCGCCTGCAATCGGCGTCCACTCGCGCGGCTCCGCGGCCAGCAGGTCGAGCACCGCCCCCAGGCTGCCAGGTGCGACCAGTGCGTGCTGGTCTGCATTACCGCGCATCGCCGCCCTCCAATGCTGCCGGCCGTTCCGCGACTCCAGCCGCGGCTGCAACCGCTTCAAAGATCCGCATGAAGCCGGTGCAGCGGCAAAGATTGCCGGCCAGGCCCTCGCGAATCTCCGCCGTCGAAGGGTGCGGATTCTGCGCCAGCAGTTGCGCCGCGGCCATCAGCATGCCCGGCGTGCAAATGCCGCATTGCGCTCCTCCACAGCGCAGAAATGCCTCTTGCAGCGGGTGGAGGCCGTCTTCGAGCCTGAGGCCTTCTACCGTTTGAATCTTTGCTCCCTGGGCCTGCAGCGCCGGAACCAGGCAGCTGTTCACCAGCTCGCCATTCAGACGCACCGAACAGGATCCGCATTCTCCCTCGCCGCAGCCCTCAGCACCGCCAAAAAGCGTTATACCCTGACGCTGTTCCCCGGTGCCCCTCACGGGTTTTTTGCCGACCCGCGTGACAGCTATCGTCCCGAAGCTGCCGCCGAAGGGCTGAAACGGGCGATCGCGAAGGTGATGACGCGTCAGCCGAATACGGTTGTCATCGATCTGGGCGGGCCCGGCGGCGAGAACCGGGCGGTCTCTGACCTGAAGCTTGATGCGCCGGTCGTCACGGTCGGATCGGCGTTACAGCTCCGCGGAATCGTACATAACTACGGAGGGAAGACGGCTCAGGGGGTCCGGCCGCGCTTGATCGTCGACGGACGGATCGGGCCGGCCGCACCGCCGGCGGACATCCCGCCCGGGGATGACCTGTCAGTCGCCTTCCCGCA
>JAJXXG010001305.1 GCA_021781255.1 Acidobacteriota bacterium | reverse complement strand
TTCAATGATCTTGACGGCACATATCGCGGTCAAGACCAGAAGAACCATCCCAATCCCGGCTTCGTTAAATATACGTCAATCTCAATATGGGACATCTATCGCGGAGAATTTCCGTTCATCATGCTGCTACAACCGCATCGCACGCGCGACATCATCGAGACACTGATTGCTGACTACAGAGAGCTTGATCAGCATTCCCTGCCTGTGTGGCCGTTATGGGGCAATGAAACCTGGACCATGACCGGATTCCATGTCGTGGGCATGATTGCCGGTGCATATGTGCGCGGCTTCCGCGACTTTGACGTCGAGTCTGCATATGCGGCCATGCGCGATACCGCGATGGTTGGCGCAACGGCAAACAACAATCGGGAGCTGCAGGAACAGTTCCGCCAACTCGGCTACGTTGCCGCGGGTGACCGCAACCAATCCGTATCGCGCACCCTCGATTTCTCTTACGACTATTGGTGTGTGGGCGCCATGGCCGAACTGCTCGGCAAGCACAGCGACGCGGCAACTTTCTACAAACTCGGCCAGAATTACAAGAACATCTTTGATCCCAAAACCGGCTTTATGCGCGGCAAAACCAAGAATGGTCAGTGGCTTGAACCTTTCCGGCCGGATCAGGAAATATGGGCCGACTACACTGAGTCGGATGCCTGGCAGGCGACATTCAACGTGATGCACGATGTGAATGGGCTGATCGATCTGTATGGAGGGGACGACGCATTCATGGCAAAGCTGGATGCACTGTTTGCGGCTCCCTCAAATGTGCTGAGCTCACCGCCCGATATCAGCGGAATGGTTGGCCAGGATGCTCAGGGCAATGAGCCCAGCAACCACATTCCTTACCTTTATTCTTTTGCGGGGGCCCCATGGAAGACCCAGGCATGTGTGCGGAAAGTTACAAAACTCTACAACAACAAGCCCGCAGGCATTCCCGGAAATGACGACTGCGGGCAGATATCCAGCTGGCTCGTCTTTGCAGCATTGGGATTCTATCCGGTCAACGCTGCAACAGGTGTCTATGTCATCGGTAGCCCGCTGGTCAATCGGGCCAGCATCCACAACCCCGCCAAACACACGACCTTCACCATCCTTGCCGACAACAACTCCGATGAGAATATGTACATTCAGAACGTAGAGTTGAATAGCAAGCGCTTGAGCCGCTCCTGGCTGACGCATGACGAGATCATGGCTGGCGGTGAGTTGCATTTCCGCATGGGCAATCGGCCAAATAAGGAATGGGGCTCTGCCCCTAAGGACCGTCCCCCTTCGGGCCTTTTGTCCAGCAGGCATCTAAGGGGCTAGCTTTCGTGCCGGCAAGACTGCGCTCCAGGTTGACGATCATGTCATGCCATCCACCTGAGGCGCGGTCTATCTGGAGCAGCAGCAATGGGCGGCAAGCGGACTCTGAGGCAGCAGCCTGAGTCGGCAACACAGCGCAGTGGATTTGCGGAAAGTGCAACTGCTCATTTCAAGGGTGGCAAATGGTGGGCGGTCAGGGACTCGAACCCCGGACTTCCTGCTTGTAAGGCAGGCGCTCTAACCAACTGAGCTAACCGCCCACGCGGCGCGGCGGCGCGCACAGAGGCTTCTTTCATCATACCAGCGCCCGGCCTTACCCACATCATGCGCCGACGGCAAGCCCCCGCGCCGCCACGGCACCCATCGGTGTTGATAGACTTGCCCGGTGACCCGTCTCATCGTAAATGCCGACGACTTCGGGCTGACTCCCGGCGTCAATCGCGCCATTGTGGAGCTGCACCACGCCGGAGTGCTGACCAGCGCCACGCTAATGGCTCGTGCACCCGCGACGGACGAGGCCATCGCACTCGCGCGTGCCACGCCCACGCTAGGTGTCGGCTGCCATTTGGTGCTCATTGATGGCGTGCCCATACTTCCCCCGCGCGAACTGCCCACACTTGTCGATGCGCGCACTGGCCAATTCCATCCCACGCCCGGCGCATTTCTCAAGCGGCTCTTCACTGGCCGCATCCGCGCCAGTGAAATGGAAGCAGAAGCCACCGCACAGATTCGCCTCCTCAAAGGCCGCGGACTCACACTTACGCACATTGACACGCACAAGCATGCGCACCTCTTCCCTGCTGTTCTGCGCCCCGTGCTGCGTGCCGCCCGCGCTGAAGGCATCGCGGCAATCCGCAATCCCTTTGAGCCACTGTGGAGCGCGCAGCGCACAGCCGTGGCACCGCTCAAGCGCCGCATCGAATTCCGCATCCTGCGGCGTTTTGCCCGGAGGTTTCACCACATTGTGAAGCAAAGCGGCATCGCCACCACTGAAGGGGCACTGGGTGTGCTTGCCACCGGCACGCTCGATGCTGCAATTCTCCGCGATATCCTCCGTGCAGCACCCAGCGGCACGTTCGAACTCGTCACGCATCCGGGCTACAACGACGCTGACCTGGCACGCATCCGCACGCGCTTGCTTGCTTCGCGCGAGCTGGAACGATCTGCCCTCGAAACCTTGCGCACTATGCCCAATCTTGACCTGGTTTCCTTCGCAGCATTGGAAGCCGCGCCGTATGCACCGTCCTCTCCCACATAAGCAAAGTGAATCCATGACCCATTCCCACGCGTCGAACAAAAGGTTTTCCATTCAGCATTGCTACAAATGAATTCGAGGTCTCATGCGCATCGGCATCACTTGCTATCCCACCTACGGCGGCTCCGGCGTGGTTGCCACTGAGCTCGGCATTGAGCTGGCCTCCGCGGGCCATGAGGTACACTTCATCTCTTACTCGCAGCCCTTCCGGCTCTCAGGGCGTGACGAGGGCATCTTTTATCACGAAGTCCCCGTATCCAATTACCCGCTCTTCGAGTTTCCACCGTACGATTTGGCGCTGGCCTCGCGTATGGCTGAAGTTGCCGAGTTTTATAACCTCGATCTGCTCCATGTTCATTACGCCATTCCGCATTCGGTGAGTGCTCTGCTTGCGCGCCAAATGCTGGCTGCGCGCGGTCGCCGCCTGCCCTTCGTCACTACGCTGCACGGTACGGACATCACGCTGGTCGGCCTTGACCGCAGCTACCTGCCCATCACGCGCTACTCCATCCAGGAGAGCGACGGCGTCACCAGCATCTCGAATTACCTGCGTGACAAAACCCTCACGGACTTCGACATCACGCGCCCGATCGCCGTGATTCCAAACTTCGTCAACTGCGACATCTACCAGCCCATTCGCGATGAAGCCGTGCGTGCCGAGGCACGCAAGCGCCTGGCGCCCCCTGGCGAGGCACTGCTGATCCACCTTTCGAATTTCCGCCCTGTCAAGCGCGTCTGCGACGTGGTGCAGGTCTTCGCACGCATTGTTCGCGAAATCCCCGCGCGCCTTGTGCTCATCGGCGATGGACCTGACCGCTCTTCGGCCGAATGGCTGGCGCACGATCTGAAAATTCAGGACCGCATTGTCTTTCTCGGCAAGCAGGATCGCGTCAGTGAGCTTTTACCGCTTGCCGACCTGATGCTGATGCCCAGCGAGCTGGAATCCTTTGGCCTGGCCGCGCTGGAGGCCATGGCCTGCAAGGTACCCCCCATCGCCACGCGCGTCGGCGGCATTCCGGAACTCATTGACGACGACGTCACAGGCCTTCTCTATCCCGTGGGCAGCGTGGACCAGATGGCCATCGGCGCTCTTGCACTACTTGGTGACCGCAACCGCCTGGAAGTCATGCGCGACGCTGCACGCAAGGCCGCGCAATCGCGCTTCTGCGCCTCGCTGGTTCTTCCACAGTATGTTCGCTTTTACGAGAAGATTCTCAACGCCACACAGCCTGCCTGAATCCGCGCCGTTTTACGCCAGCGGGTCAGTCTCCACGCGCGGAGTGATTCCCAAGCCGCACCAGAACTCCACCACTGCTGCCAGTGCCGCGGCATCTGTCCGCTCCGTTTTGCGCAGCACAATCTCTTTGCCCGGTTCCAGGACCCTCAGGCTCGCGGCTTCAGCCGCAATCGCCACGCATCGCTCCGCACGATAGGTGCACGCTGCCAGGTCAGTGATGGAGAGCCGCGTCGTCGGCGTTGCAAGAATTGTCTTCGGCGGCGCCATGCGGTCCAGCAGGCAAAAGATCTCCAGCTTTGACTCCAGTTCATCTGGCACGCAGTCGATTGCAAGGTCCGCCTCGCGCACCGCATCCTCAATGGTGTTCACGAATTGCACGCCTGCACCGCCCTCAGCGCTCAGGGCCTGTGGCCCCAGCTTCTGCCGCACTTCCTCCTGCGCATGGTGCAGGTTCGCCGGCATCACGTCTTCCAGAAGTACGCGAAAACCCGCGCGAGCCGCGGACACGGCAAGCCATCGGCCCAGCGGACCGGCTCCAATGATGGCAATGGTGAGCAAGGTAACCTTACTTTGCGTTCAGCATTTGCACGATGTCGTCGGCGCTCGGTCGCGACTGCTTCAGGTGCTCGGCCACACGCGCCCTTTCCTCGGCGGAAAGCCCCTGGGCCGCGGCCAGAATGCGCCGCAGAGTCACGGCAACATCGTCAATGTAGTTCATCAGGCGGATCGCTTCTCCAGAGAGGGGCATTGGTATCCTCGCGTGCAAACTTGTTCGCCTTCACACAGGCAAACTTGATGATCTTATTGTAGGCGCTCTGACCCGCCCGACAAAAATCTGCCGGGAATTTCACTCTACTTGGCCCAAAATAATTCGGGCCGATCCGTTGCCTGGACCGGCCCCTTATCCCAGCTTCGCTGAAGATCTTTAGAGGTAGCGAACAACCTGACGAAGCGCATCTCCCGGCTCCAGCGGAACCAGCGCCTGGATGGGTGAAGTGCTTGAGCCCTCACGGGTGGGCAGCAGCCCAAGCCGCTGCAACAGCGTCACGCTCTCAGCGTCTTCGGTGCTCAGCGCGTGAAGTTCCGGATGGCCATACTGCGGCCAGTCGGCCATCAGGCTTGAAACAATTGTCCCCGGCGTGGCAAAGTCGTCGCTGGCAATCACCAGCATCTTCAGAATTTCAATCTCGCGCGCGGTGAGCCGTGTCATTGAATTTCCGTGGGTCAGTTCATGCGCAATCGCGGGCAGCCGGTTGCCGTAGTTGGTCAGCACCGTCGTCCACAGCTCGAATCCCAACCATGCAGGCGGTGCATCCGCATCGTGAACGATGAGCCG
>JAJXXG010000829.1 GCA_021781255.1 Acidobacteriota bacterium | reverse complement strand
TACCGCCTCGCGCAGCAAGCCGTGATGGTCCATCCCGCGCCCCTGGCAAAAATCCTCCATCCCGACCAGCCCGATGGGAGAAAAGCGGCAAAAAACACAAACACTGGGGCCTACCTGAGTTAAGCAGATACCTATTAGTAACCGTTTTATAAATTACCAGTAAGTTGAGAAAAAGATACGTTGGTAAGTAATAAGTTACGCAGGAATAGGAAAAACAGGGCAAAACAATTACTGCTGGTTTGAAACATCAGCAAAAACATTAGAAGCTATCAAGAATCTCTCTATCATCCTCCCTATGCGATTTAAGTGCTCTTGAGATGTGCTCAAGAGGCATTGACGTTGAGACGCCCACGCATCTCTCTTTCTCTGCTATTGCGGCGGATTCAGGAAACAAGGTGCAGGCAGGCAACCATCACATTGGTTCAACCAGAGGAGGTTGATATGAAGATGAATTTGGCTCGAATTCTTGGTTTTGGTGTGGGTATCCTGGGAGCTGCGACGTTTCTCGCGGTGTCAGCTCGTGCAGACACCGTCGACCTGACCGTGTGGTCGGGTGCAGTAACCTACGCTGGCAGCAACACTTGCAGTAATACCGGCGGAATGCATTGCGGCACGCCCGATACGTTCAGCCCGACTGCGCCAAGCAGCTATCTAAGCATGTTTACCGGCACGGTGAACGGAACGTATCCCAATCAAATTTTCAACTTCAATACAAGCACGGATCAGAGCCTGTCCGGCTTTCTGCAGTATGGCGGAGCCACATATTCAGGGACAAATCAGACCTACGGGTCTGCTATCCCTGGCGGAGATACGATGACAGCCGGAATGAACAATGACATTATGGAATTCACAGGGTCGGCCTATCTCATGAATGGCGTAACTTATAGCTTCACTCATGATGATGGCATGTACTTGTTTGTTGGTTCCACAGAGGAGATCAATGCGGGAAGTCCGGTGTTTGAAGGCAAGAACTCATTTACCTATGGCGGCCCGACTGGAATGGAAAGCTATACCGTCTGGTATGCAGAGGCGAATGGTGCGCCGGGAACCCTGGAATCATCGAACTTCGGGGAGACGCCGGAGCCTTCATCGCTGCTGCTGCTTGGCACCGGCCTGCTTGGCATGGCGTTCTTGCTCCGAAGGAGCTACAAGGGTTCCGGCTCAGTCTCGATCTAAGTGCTTCGTTTCACATTCATCCGCATGTTAGTGGATGAATTATGCCGGGTCGATGGGAAAACAGGGCCATAGCCGCATCTGCTTGATTCCTTGGCTATCTTTACGCCTAACAGCAGTACAGGCGCGAGATCTACAAGGTTTCAGGCGCCGGCGGGCCGATTGGCGCTTCGCCAGAAGTGAGCGGGAAGGGAGCATTCGGTTCCTTTTCCGCCTTCGCCCCTGTGTGACGCAGTTCCCGCAGACATGGCTCAAACGTTGAAACGAGGGTTTGTGATGGCGCCTGAGATTGATGAGATATAGAAGCTGAGAAGCCAGGAAAAGATCGTATCCATGATTGCCTCTGCAGGCTAACTTGATCGCTGCGGAGGCAATTTTGTTTTCATGTGCAATTCGACAAGTGAACGCTGTCCATGAGCCCGCGCTGCGGCGCCTGCGATCTGATTGTTCGTCAGTAGGCAGCGATCCAAGCGCCGATTTCTCTTCCGGCCAGGCGTGACATGATTTGTGTCACTTCAAGTGTGAGACGCGAATGTACCCATTTAGTAATCAGTTTATGAATTACCAGTAAGTCGAGAAACAGATACCCAGGTAAGTAATGGATTACGCGAGAGCGGAAAAATAGAGCAAAAGAATTACTGCCGACTGAAAAATGTAAGCAAAATCACAGGAATTGAGCATACTTCGCCTCAATATAGTCAAGAGCGCGATTCAAATCTGCTTCGCGAAATTGCATGAATGCAGTCGTTATGGACTGAGCAGGCGTTAAGTGCTTCGGCACTTGAGTAGCTTGAGGTGTGTGCGAATGCATATGTGCAATGCGCTCTAACTTTCCCTAGGCAAAACGAATCGCGTAAGCGCACTGGAGGCGCATCCATGAAATCTCTCACTTCAATTTCGCTACTGTTTGCAATTGCCGCAATTCTTCCGATGCATGGGACGGCTGACACCATCACGTTTGCTACGCCAACCGGCTCAACAACATCAGGCGGCGCGGTTGATGCGCAGGCGGTGGTCGTCACCGGAGCAGGGACCGTTACGGTTACCTTGAGCGATTTGCAAATGAATCCTACAGATGTCGCTCAGTTAGTCAGCGACTTCGAATTCACGCTGAGCAATAACAACGCAATGTCGGGTACTATCGCCTCAAGTTCCGGCCAGGAGGTTTCAATCTCGAGTCACTCCGCTACGCTGGGGTCAACGGTCGCGACGGGATGGGGATTGAACAACCTTGGCGCAGGAAGCTTTCAACTGGATGCCCTGGGCTACATTGGCCCGGAACATCTGATTATCGGACCGGGCCCCTACACCAATGCCAACGGCTCGATCGACGGTAACAATGCGCATAATCCGTTCCTGAATCAGTCGGCTACCTTCACTCTTGATATTGCCGGGGTTACGAGCTCCACCGATGTTTCGAACGCTGTATTCTCGTTCGGAACCACGGGCGGGATCAACGTGGACGGAAGCATTCCGAACACACCTCCGGTTCCTGAGCCGTCTTCGCTGCTCCTGCTTGGCAGCGGTTTTGCGGCCGTGGCTGGAGCGCTGAAGTTCCGGTTTCTGACAGCCGCGTGAGCTTCAACGGGTAGCGATTTTGAAGGGCCTGAAAGGATGGGCATTGCTGATTGCCTTGACGCCGCGCATTCGCGCGGCGGAGGTAATCGCGTCTCGTGGGCTCAGAGTGAGAGACCGGCTTGTGGTTCCGCAGAACGCCGCGGCAGTACAGGCAGGCTGAGATGACGAGATGGATCACTGCAAACTTCCCCCCAAATGAGAGGCGCCGGCAGAGGTTGGCGCGCCTGCGGTTGATGCCAGGCAACCAGTATGCCGCATGACCGGAAAATTCCTGGCGCGCGGCTTTACGAAGGCCTGATAATCAAACTGTCACCCTGAGCGGAAGATGCTCCGTTGAACGATGACAGTGGCGGTCGTTTGTCGTTCATTCCTGCGCGACGCGAAGGGGCCAGGAGCTGAACACTTGCATTTGACCGTTGCGATTACGGGGGCCTCGGGAGCGATTCTAGGGCGAGAGCTGTTGTGTGCGCTTGAAGCGGATGAGCGCGTGGAGCGGGTGCATTTCGTTGCATCGGAAAATTCGCTGCGCGTGCTCGCAGAAGAACTCGGGATCTCGGGGCGGACGCATCTGCTGGAGAAGTTCCTGGGCAAGGCTCCAGCCAGGACGGTGCAGCACGCCGACGCCGACGTAGGCGCGGCGATTGCCTCGGGAAGCCATCCATCGCACGGAATGATCGTGCTGCCGTGCTCGATGGGCACGCTGGCCAGGATTGCAACGGGTCTGGCCGACTCGCTGATCGCCCGTGCCGCGGATGTCACGCTCAAGGAGCGGCGGCCGCTCATCCTCTGCGTGCGAGAGACGCCCTTCAACCGCATTCATCTGCGCAACATGACCCTGGCGGCCGAGGCTGGAGCGACGATCTTTCCCTGCATTCCTGCCTTCTACAGCCGTCCGCTCGATTCCGAGGAGATGGCGCGGCAATTTGCGTATCGGGTGCTTGCGCACGTCGGCTTGCCGCAGGCCGGCGCGTACGTGTGGAAGCCGGAAGGCCGTAGCGCGCAGGGAGAAGCCGATGGGCGATGAAGCTCTTGACATCTTCGCCGTCGGCCCTTAATACTCCAACTATGCCGATCTCCAAGGCTTACGGAATTCGCGCCGCAGCACTATGCATGTGTATGTGTATGCAGTGCGGGCCCGTCCGTGCGGCTCTGGAGAGGCGAATGCGCTAAGGCGCAACCGATTCTCAAAGCCAGACGGCCCGGGTCCGAGCGCGGATGCGGGCCGTTTTGCATGTGGCGCGCGGCCACCGTTGCCGTTCCCCAACCCTGAATCAGCAAAACCGAGAAGGAGATCTCGATGCCGGAACCGAAGCAGTATCAGCTTGCGACCCAGGCGGTGCACGCCGGGCAGACGCCCGATCCCACAACAGGCTCCCGCGCCGTGCCCATCTACCAGACCACCTCGTATCTTTTTCAGGACGCGGACCACGCCGGGCGCCTGTTTGCGCTGCAGGAGTTCGGCAACATCTACACGCGCATCATGAACCCCACGACCGACGTGCTGGAGAAGCGCGTGGCGGCGCTGGAGGGCGGCGCGGCGGCGCTGGCTACGGCATCGGGCCAGGCGGCGGAGACACTGGCCATCACGACGCTGGCCAATGCGGGCGAGGAGATCGTATCGACGACTTCCTTGTACGGCGGCACGTACAACCTCTTCCACTACACGCTGCCGAAGCTCGGCATCAAAGTGAACTTTGTGGACGCCGACGATTTCGACGGTCTGCGCAGGGCGATCAACGACAAGACACGCGCGATCTACACCGAGACGCTGGGCAATCCCAAGCTCGACGTGGTGGACATTGAGAAGCTGGCCGCGATCGCGCACGAGAATCGGCTGCCGCTGATCATCGACAACACCTGCGCCTCGGCGGCCCTGGTGCGGCCGATCGAGTGGGGCGCGGACATCGTGCTCAACTCGGCCACGAAGTACCTTGGCGGCCACGGGACGGCCATCGGTGGCGTGATTGTGGACGCGGGCAAATTCGACTGGGCCGCCTCGGGCCGCTTCAAGGAGTTCACAGAACCCGATCCCTCCTACCACGGTCTGCGGCTGAGCGAGGCCTTCGGGCCGCTGGCGTTCATCCTGAAGGCGCGGGTGCAGGGACTGCGCGACACAGGGGCGGCGATTTCGCCTTTCAACGCGTTCCTGCTGCTGCAGGGCATTGAGACGCTGCATCTGCGCATGGAGCGGCACTCCGCGAATGCCCTGGCGGTGGCCGAGCATCTCAAGAAGCATCCGGGGGTGGCGTGGGTCAACTATCCGGGTCTTGCGTCGAGCCCCTACGCCGCGCGGGCGAAGAAGTATCTGCCGCACGGGGCGAGCGGGCTGGTCACCTTCGGCATCAAGGCGGGAGGATCGGGCAGCGGCTACGATGCGGGCAAG
>JAJXXG010000957.1 GCA_021781255.1 Acidobacteriota bacterium | reverse complement strand
CGGTGGCGACCTCGCTCTTGGTTACCAGCGACGGGCTGATTCCAGGAGCGGTCTGTTTGAACGCAACCCCCCGAAGTAGCGCCGCGTCGGTGGTGAAGCCCTGCACAAAGTTCAGTTTGTCGTTCAACAGTACGATAGCCATGCGCGTGCCTGGTTTGACGTTGTTCAGATAGCCGAGAATCTCGTTCCGCGCATAAGACATAAATTGCGGTGTCGTATTCAGGCTGTCGAGCAGCAACACATTTACGGAATCGTCCACGGGCGCTGGCGGCACATTCGTGTAGACATCAGGGGGCATCTTGGGCGGCGTGGGCAGCGATCCAGCCGGCCGAGTCCTGGAGGCATGCTCTTCAAAGAAATCGATGGTCTGCGGCTTGCCGTCCTCGAAGACCTGAAACTGTTCCTTGCGGAGGCCGTTAACGGCTTCGCCCTTACCACCGGTCACCACTACATCGACAACCACCTCACGCGTGGTAGCCTTGAAAATCGGTTGATCCGATGAGCCTGCTGGTGTTTGTGCGGAAAGAGATGCGGTTGAAAGGAGGAGCAGCATCATGTAAGGGAGAATTGCCGAAAATTGTTGACTCATTGGATGTTCCTTGCGTTCGGTGCTCTTCTCTATTGGACAAGAACACGACTACCTGAGTTCGGGGCATTATTATAGTCCGCCGATATTTCGAAATTGAAAAAAGAAGCCTATAACCGCAGCATCCGTATCCTGCAGCCCAAATCCTGGCGGCGCTTTTAGGCGGGTGGCCCCGATCTCTCACTAGAGATCGGGGCCACCTGCCGGGCTCCCGCAGACCTTTGGGTTCGTGAGCGCTGTATTGATACCGAATATGGGGCCTGTGGACACAAGGCTCGATGGCCGAAGTTCTATTGACGAGCAATTGTGACCAGCATCGGAGAATCGTGATGTTCCATAATTCAGGAAACATGCCCTGCGTTTGCGCCTGTTGCGTCACGAATGAAGTTCATCGAGATCGATGGAGCAATGTTCGCGCGATCATGTTTGGGAGAAGATATGAAAATGATTATCGCAATGGCGTTGCTCGCAGTTTGGCCGTTCAATGGAGCCCAGGAATACCAGATGACTTCCGCTGCTGGGGTTCCGGCGGCGATGGGGGTAGTTAAGGTTCAGCGAGCTAAAGACAATGGAAACATGAAGCTTGATATAAAAGTGGACCATCTGGCGAAACCCGCCAGTCTGACTCCCGCTGCCAATAGCTACCTCGTCTGGATCCGCCCAAACGGCGGCGAGGCTTTCAAGCAGGGCGCCATCGGAGTGGACAAGAATCTAAGTGGCGAATTGAGATTAGAGACGGTCTCTAAGGAATTCGATGTGTTCATTACCGCAGAACAAAGCGACAGCGTGACCTTCCCATCGAGCGTGGAGGTCTTGCGCGCACACATAAATGCGAAGTGAACTGCGCCGCTGGTCAGCGGTAAAAACAAACAACATCGAACCTGCGCTCAAATGCGCTGTCCGGGGCAGTCCATTCGGTTTCGAGAGTGACTGCCTGCTCGCCACAAACAGCTTCTCCAGTTCTGATCGAATGGACAACCTCTTGAAAATTCACAGGCGACCCGCCCATGTTATCCGCACCTGCGGACGGCATGGGTGGGCCGCCTCGTGGTGGAGGCAAGCTCCGGGGCACCGGGCCAATGGACTGCGCCGGCTGCGCCACTGTGGCCAAACAGTTGTATGCCTGTACCACGATTGCGCGATGCCGGGCGGCGGGCAGGTCTGCCTACAATAAGGAGCCTGGAGAATTTGTATGGACAGTAACCGAAGCAAGAATCACGACGGCGCAGCATCGGACGAGACATCGCGCGAGCTGCGCAGGATGCTCATCGAATATGAAACGCTCCGCGCTCGCCAGGAGCGTGCGGAGAAGCTCGCACAGCAACGGAATCCAGCCGCCGAGACGAAGATGCAGATTGTCTGGGATCCGGTTGAGCACCTCAGCAAGATGGAAGGGCTCACGGTGGTCACCCGGCTGGGCGTGGTGCTGGCGGGCCAAGGGAAGTAGCGCCCCGTACCCGCCGTTTGCTACTTGACCCGCACCTTGGGCTCGACGGATAGGCCGGGACGCAGCAGGTGCCTGGAGTCTTCATCCTTCAAATCAGAGAAATCAATGCGCACGGGAACGCGCTGGACCACCTTGACGTAGTTGCCCGTCGCGTTCTCTGGCGGAAAAAGCGACAGCATGGAGCCGGTGGCGCCGCCAATCTGCGTGACCGTGCCCTTGTAGTCCTTGCCGGTTGCGTCCACGTAGATTGAGACGGACTGGCCGGCAGCCATGTGGCGTAACTGCGTCTCCTTGAAGTTGGCGGTGACCCACAGCCCCTCGAGCGAAACCAGCGTGAGCAGGTTCTGGCCCACGGAAACGTTCTGGTGTATCTCGACGCTTTTGCGAGTGATGATGCCGTCTGTCGGGGCGACGATTTTTGTATAGCTCAGGTTGAGTTTTGCCTGGTCAAGCTGTGCCCTGGCCTGCTGCACCTGGGCCATCGCCTGCTTGGCGCGTGCGCTTTGCGCGGCCACCTGCTGCGGGCCGGTCTGCGCATATTTCAACATGGCCTGGGACGATTTTTCGCGTTCGAGCGCCACGCGCACGCCGTCGGCGGCGGCCTGCTGGCTGGCCTTTGCATCGGCGAGCGCGGCCCTGGCGGCATCCGCAGCGGCCACGGCGGCGTCAAACTGCTGCTTGCTGATCACGTCCTTTTCGACGAGCGGCTTGTAGCGCACGAGGTCAGACTGCGCCTTGGTGTCGTTGGCCTGAGCCTGGGCAACGCGGGCACGGGCGGCGTCAAGCTGCTGCTCGGCCTGTGAGATGGCGGCCTGCGCGCCGGTCACGTCGGCCGCGGCCGAGTGCAGATTGGCGCCGGTGTTGACGGTGGTGAGGGGCACGTTGACCTGCACGGCCGCGGCGTTGGCCTCGGCGCTGGCCAGCGCGGCCTGTGCGTTCTCCACCGCGACCTGGAAGTCCCTGGTGTCCAGCTCGGCAATTTCGTCGCCAGCCTTGACCACCTGGTTCTCATCGACAAAGACCTTGTTCACCTGGCCTGCGATGCGTGGGCTTATCTGGATCAGGTGGCCGTTGATCTGTGCGTCGTCTGTATCCTCAGTGAAGGTGGAACGCCACCAGAGCCCCGCCGCAATCACAATGAGGACCGCAACCACAACCACCACGATGCCTCTGCGGCGTGACCGCGGCTGCATGATTTCGGTGCTCTCGTCCGTCTCGGATAGGGCTGGTGTTGGAGTTGTATCCGCCACGTCTACTTTCCTCCCAAATAGTTCTTGTAACTCTGCGCCGCGCCCAGCGCGCGCGCCAGACTGAGTTTGGCCACATTGTGCCGGTACAGGCTGGCTACATATTGATCGTTGGCCTGGGCTACGGACTGCTCTGCCTGGCTGACGGCCAGGTTATCGCTGACGCCGCTGGCATAGCGCTGCTGCGCCTCGCTGAGCGCCTCGTTGGCCAGCTCCACGCTGGAGCGCGCCACCTCGACCTGCTTCTGTGCGGAGGCGATGTCGAGCAGCGCGTCGCGCACATCGGCATCAACCTGCGCGTTCATGTCGCTCAACTGCGCGCGCTGGGTGTCCAGTTGGGACTGCGCAACCTGGGCCTCGCCGCGCAGCCCGTACTCCTTGAAGAGCGGCACGCTCAGTGTGCCCGATGCGTCGCCGGTGCCATGCGAGTGGCGCACATTCACGCCAATGTCGCCGTAGTCGCCGTTGAACTTGACCGTGGGCAGGCGGTCGGCGGTGGCCGCTTTGTGCTGCTCCTCGGCTGCCTTGGTCTGCTCGACCATTGCGGCCAGATCCTCGCGGTTGGCGTGGGCCTGCTGAATCGCCGTGTTCACATCTATCTGGTCAAAGGCTGCGTAGGGCGCTTTGTCTGTGAGGTTGAAGCTCTGCGCCAGCGGCAGTCCAATGGTGCGGGCCAGGGCAAGCTTGTCCTTCTCCAGACCATTGCGCGACACGATCAACTGCTGCTCCAGCGACTGGTAATCCACGCGCGCGCGCAGCTCGTCGAGCTTGGGAGCCGTGCCGGCCTCGTGGCTGGCGACGGCCTGGTCAAGCGAAATCTTCGCTGTTGCCACCTGCGCTTCCACACTGGACACGCGCGTCTCGTCAGCCAGCACCAGCAGGTAGGCATTGCCCACGGTGAGCACCACGAGATCGCGCGCATCCTGCTCGGAAAGCTGGGCTGCCGCAAAATTGTGGCGCGCGGCCAGATATTCGCGCAGGGACTTCACATCCACCAGCGACCAGCTCAAATAAGCGCGCAGGTCGGTGTATCCAAAGGGCCCGATGATGGTGGGAAACCCGGGAATGCGCAGGCCCTGCGCCGCCAGGTCAGTCTGCATCACCGCTTCCTGCGCTTTGAAGTCCACCTCAGGCAGCAGAGCCTGCAACTGGCTGAGCCGCCGGCCGCGCACGGACGATGTCTGCGTGCTGCTCAGGATCGCGCCCAGGTTGCTCTTGAGCCCGCGCTGGATGGCGTCGTCGAGCGAGAGGTTGATGATCTGCGGCGAAACCTCAGCGCTGGAGACGCTGCCCTGGAAGCTGGCCGCGGTCGGCGCGGACGACTGTACGTTAGGCGACTGGGCCGCCATGCGCAGAGGCACAGCCGCCACACCCAGCATGAGCAGGGCGCAAGCACAAAAATAGAACGGATTGCTCCTTGAATCGCTTGAGGACATCAGTGATCGTCTTTGAGTGGCGGCAGAGGTCTTCTACCCAAAAAGTTGTTTGCACTCCAATGGATGCACCAGATGAGCCGCCGGCTTCTTTATGTAGTGTACCGAAGAAACGGCAAAGGCGATGCGTACCGGGCGCGGCTACGGCATTTTCAGAGAAGGCTTGGCCTCTCTGAGTTCATGGGAGGGTCGGCGCTTCCTGCTGGTCGCACCGACTCTGGCTTCGCGGCTTCGGGATACAGCATCTCTGAAAATGCCTTAGCGGGCCGTGGTGGCGTGCAGCAACTGCGAAGCCAGCGAGCAGAGCGCCTGGCGGAAGACCTCGCGCACTGCGTCGGCGGTCCACCCGGCAGCGGCGGGGCCGCCGTTTGCCGCCAGCGTTGCGGCCGTCTCAGCGGAGTTGAGCCCGGCCACGGCGCGC
>JAJXXG010000783.1 GCA_021781255.1 Acidobacteriota bacterium | reverse complement strand
GTCGAGTTGCTGTTGATATATGCTTTTTATGCGCAGCCTTGCGCGATGGAGTGCCGCTCTGCTGAGCGGCAGCGCGATACGGCACAGCCATCCAGGTAAAGGCAGCCAGAACTGCTACAGCGGCCCACATCCGCAGCTTCGACTTACTTCTATTTGCAGAAACCCCAAGCGCTTCTTTACTCACGGAAACCAACACTCTCCCCTTCTAACTTTAAGCCGAAAGACAGAAGTTGGCTGGGGAAAGAGGTTACTGAAGAGTCAGAGGTGTTCCCAAAAGAGCATTAGCGCAGAGAAAATCCAGACATCTCACGCAACATCTGAGATGTCCGGACCTATTTTTACGACTGCTTCTGTGCTTCTTCCGCAGCTACCGCCGCCTCTGCTGCCTGAAAACCGATCTTCGAATGGGTGCCATCGCAGAAAGGCTTCTTCGTCGAAGCGCCACAGCGGCACAGGGAGACAGCTGGCTTACCTGTTAGATCCCACTGCTGCCCATTGCTGTCGACCAGCTTGATCGGACCCTCTACTCTAAATGGTCCATTCGGACGCACGGTAATCGTCACTTCATTCTCTGCCATTCGTATCCCCTTTTGGTTATCTCTTTAGCGGTTCATTTCTGAGTCTACCAGCCACGATCCGGAAGGGTGACGAAGCACGCCCTCTCCTGATAACGTTATCGCCGTACAGAAACCATACCCAACGTGGTAACGTTTCGCATAATTGATTCCGGAGCTGCTTGATGCCCTCTTCGCACGTACGCCTTCTGCGTCTTTTGCCCGTCGCTCTTCTGTTATTTCCACTTGGCCTGACTGCCGCATCAACGAGCCCAAAGCAGTCAATCCCTATTGACTCAGGGTGGCAGTTTCGACAGCGGGTGGAAACCGGTGACGCGCCGGCGAATGGGCAGGCGCCTGCCCCGTCAGCCGTCAAAACAACGCATTGGCTACCAGCTCAGGTTCCGGGCGACGTGCATCTTGACCTGCTTCACAATAACCTCATCCCCGACCCCTTCTACCGTGATAACGAGGCCAAGCTGCAGTGGGTCCAGGATGCCAGCTGGGAGTACCAGACGACCCTCACCGTCACCCAATCAATGCTCGCGCACCAGCATGTCGAATTGGTCTTTGACGGATTGGACAGCGCTGCTGATGTCTCGATTAACGGGCAGCATGTCCTGTCTGCCGACAACATGTTCCGCCAGTGGCGCGTCGATGTACACGCCATGCTCAAACCCGGCGCCAATACCCTGCTCGTCGTCTTTCCCTCTCCGATTAAGGCGGCGCAAAAGGTAGCCGCGAACGACCCGTGGCAATCCCGCACCAAAACGGCGGAGAAAACCTACATCCGCAAAGCTGCCTATGAATATGGGTGGGACTGGGGACCGCGTTTCGTCACCAGTGGCATCTGGCGCCCCGCTCATCTCGACCTCTGGGATGACGCACGTATCGACAATTTCTACATTCAGCAACAGGAAATTTCGAAGCAGGCCGCGGAACTCAATCTCAAGTTCACGGTTCAATCCTCGTCCGACCAGAAGGCAACCCTGAAGGTGGACTACGAGGAAAGCGGACATAGACGCTCTGTCTCACGAGACTTTGAACTTGTGCCCGGCGAGAATGACATAGACCTTCCGCTCGAAATTGCTAACCCTGATCTCTGGTATCCCACCGGATATGGTGCTCAGCCCATTTATCACTTCCATGCGCGGCTGACAGAAGGTAAAGCCACCGCTGACGAAGCCGATGCCAAAGCCGGCATGCGCAAGGTCGTGCTGCGCCGCGATGTAGACCAGTGGGGCCGCTCATTTGAATTCGTAGTGAATGGCATCCCAGTTTTTGCCAAGGGGGCTGATGTCATCCCCTTCGACAGCTTTCCCAATCGGGTTACGACGGCTCAATATCGCCAGATTCTGCAGTCCGCTAAAGATGCGAACATGAACATGATTCGTCATTGGGGCGGCGGCTACTACGAGACGCAGGAGTTTTATGACATCTGTGACGAACTCGGCCTCATGGTTTGGCAGGACTTCATGTTTGGCAATGACTGGCAACCTGGTACCTACTCCTTCAAGCAAAACGTCGAAAAGGAAGTCGAGTATCAAGTAAAGCGTCTGCGCAACCACCCCAGCATCGTTCTCTGGTCAGGAAATAACGAAACCGAATCGGCGTTTGCGTGGGGCGGCCGCTCGGAGCTGCCTGCCGACGTTCGCCTGCGCATGTGGCAGGATTATCTGACGACCTTCTCTGGAGTCATCGCCCGCACCGTCGCCCAGTTCAACCCTGAGACGCCTTACTGGCCAAGCTCACCGAGCGCGGACTATGAAGACACTTCAGCGAAATACATGTCAGGTGACATGCACGATTGGAGCGTCTGGCATGGCAATGCCGAATTCAGTGAATATGAAAAGCACTTCCCCCGCTTCGTCTCGGAATACGGATTCCAATCCTTCCCTGAAATGCGCACGATCGAGGCCTTCACCAAGCCTGAAGACCGCACCAGCATCTTTACTCCGGTCATGCTCGCACATCAGAAAAACGATGCGGGCAACCAGATCATTCACGACTACATGCTGCGCTACTATGGCGAGCCAAAAGATTTCGCATCATTCCTTTATGCAAGCCAGGTGTTGCAGGCTGAGTCAACAAGAATCGGAGCCGAACATTGGCGCAGGCTGCGGCCACGCACCATGGGTTCAATCTTCTGGCAACTGAACGACTGCTGGCCGGTCGCCTCGTGGGCCAGCATTGACTATTACGGCCGCTGGAAAGCTCTGCAGTACTACGCGAAGCGTTTCTATGCTCCAGTGCTTGTGTCACCGTATATCGAAGATGGAAAGCTCGACGTTTATGTCGTCTCCGATAGAACTGAGGCTCAATCCGGACAATTGCGCCTCCGTATCATGGACTTTAATGGCAAGGTTCTGAAGCAACAGACTCTGTCCGTTAGCATTCCGGCGCTCTCCAGCAGTGCCTACATCGAGCTGCCACTCTCTGAGTTCGTAAATGCAAACGGAACCGATTCGGCCGCCATCTTCGGCGCAGCGGATCTGACTATCGCAGGCCAGCCTGCGTCGAGCAACATCATCTACTTCGCGCCTACCAAGCAGGTCCATCTGCCACAGGCTAAGATCGCAAGCGAACTGAGCGGGGGCAACGGCACATACACTCTCAAGCTGTCGTCTCCGGTGCTCGCCCGGGACGCGTATGTGTCTTTCGGAGACAACGACGTAAAGTTATCCGACAACTACGTTGATCTCCTGCCTGGCGAACCGCAGACCATAACAGTAACCAGCAGTGCGAGCTTGGAGATGCTACGCTCCAGCATGAAAGTCGTTTCCCTGGTAGATGCTTTTGGCGCGCAGCCAGCCAGCGCAGCAGCCGTTGTCACCGCCAGATAGTTACCACAAGTTACCCTCCACGCCCGACTTTGGGCGTGGAAGGTAAAATTCCCGCTCTCCGCCCGTACCCACCCTGCATTTCCCGTATGATAAGAAAACACCGTGAAATTCTCGCGTGAATCAAGCACGTCCCGGCATTAGGTGTGATACTTTCCATCGGGGACGATGATTAACGTGCGCGGCAATTGTCTCCCATATGGAGGGTTTCAAAATTGGGTAAAAGCATGGTCCCGAAGCGCCTTTTCTTCACCAAGGGTGTCGGGAAACACAAGGAACGTCTCACCTCGTTTGAACTGGCGCTTCGTGACGCCGGCATAGCCGCCCAGAATCTGGTGCGCGTTTCATCGATCTTCCCTCCACAGGCTAAGCTAATTACCCGCAAGGAAGGCTTGACCTACCTGAGCCCCGGCGAGGTCGTTTTTGCAGTCGTCGCCGAGAACTCCACCCGCGAACCGCACAGACTTGTTGTATCGAGTATTGGCGTCGCCATTCCCTCGGATCGAAATACCTACGGCTACCTGAGCGAACACCACAGCTTCGGCGAGACTGAAGAGCAAGCCGGCGAATATGCAGAAGAGCTTGCTGCAGAAATGCTTGCCACCACGCTCGATGTTGATTTCGACCCTGATAAGAGCTGGGACGAGAAGAAGGAAATCTATCGTATTTCCAATAAGATCGTACGCACTGCAAATGTGACGCAGTCGGCAATCGGTGACAAGCGCGGCCTGTGGACGACCACCATCGCAGCCGCAATTCTGATTTTTGAGTAGCTTTGCTGTACTAGAAGAGGCGCTGGGCCTGGTGCCAGCGCCTTTTTCACGCTCACGACTTCATCAGTAACCAACTGGGGCAAATCTATGCCATCTCAAATCAACTATCGCATCGGTCTGGTGCAGATGTCTTGCAGCCCGGATCCGGCCGCCAATCTTGATAAGGCCGCAGACCGCGTTCGCGAGGCTGCACGCCTGGGCGCAAACGTCGTCTGCCTTCCCGAGCTGTTCTGCACGCAGTACTTTTGCCAGAGGGAAGATCATGCGCTCTTCGATCTGGCCGAGTCGATCCCCGGACCCAGTACGGAACGCCTCAGCGCCATTGCGCGCGAGGAAAAGGTTGTGGTCATTGCGTCTCTCTTTGAGCGCCGAGCTCCGGGACTTTACCACAATACCGCTGCGCTGTTGCAGCAGGATGGCACATTGGGTGGCCTGTATCGCAAGATGCACATACCCGACGACCCCCTCTATTACGAGAAGTTCTACTTTACGCCCGGGGACCTGGGCTTCCGCGCCTTTGATACAGCCGTAGGCCGCATTGGCACACTTGTTTGCTGGGATCAGTGGTACCCCGAAGGCGCGCGCATCACGGCGCTGCAGGGTGCGAACACCCTCTTTTATCCGACCGCCATCGGCTGGCATCCAGCCGAAAAAGCAGAGTACGGTGATGCTCAATATGATGCATGGCGGACCATCCAGCGCTCCCACGCGATCGCCAATGGCGTTTACGTCGGCGCGGTCAATCGGGTGGGGCACGAGCAGGGTGACATCCGCGGCAATCGCGTTGAAGGTCCTGGCCTTGAATTCTGGGGTGGATCCTTCATCGCAGATCCATTTGGCCGGGTCATCGCCCAGGCTTCTCACGACAAGGAAGAGATTCTCATCGGCGAAGTCAACCTGGGCCTCCTCGAAGACACCCGCCGCAACTGGCCCTTCCTGCGCGATCGCCGCATCGATGCCTATCAGCCCA
>JAJXXG010000221.1 GCA_021781255.1 Acidobacteriota bacterium | reverse complement strand
CAGCGAAGTGCCGCAAACCGCACAGTACCGGTGGCTTGCTCCGGAAATGGGCGTATCCTCGTTTGTGGTAGATTCGGCAGGACAAACAATCGAGGGGCGCAAGAATGTCCAGAGGCAAACCGGAACTGCACAGAACGGATCGAATCGGCTGGCTGCGGGCGGCGGTGCTGGGCGCGAATGACGGCATCGTCTCCACGGCGAGCCTGGTGCTGGGCGTGGCCGCCGCGCATGCCACGCACCGGAACATTCTGGTGGCGGGCACGGCCAGCCTGGTGGCGGGAGCCATGTCCATGGCCGCCGGGGAGTATGTCTCCGTGCACTCGCAGGCGGACACGGAAAAGGCCGACCTGGCGCTGGAGGCGGCGGAGCTGGCATCCGACGCACCGGGCGAGCACAAGGAGCTGACGGACATCTATGTGGCGCGCGGGATTGACCGGCAACTGGCCGAGCAGGTGGCCCAGCAACTGATGGCCCATGACGCGCTCGGCGCCCATGCCCGCGACGAACTCGGCATCGTGGAAATGCTCCGCGCGCGCCCATTTCAGGCGGCGTGGGCCTCGGCGGCCAGCTTTGCCTGCGGAGCAGCCCTGCCCCTGCTGGTGACCGCCCTCACCGCCGGAGCGCTTCTGATCCCGCTGGTCTCCGCCGCCTCGCTGGTCTTCCTCGCCGTGCTCGGCGGAGTAGCCGCGCGCACCGGCGGCGCGGGTGTGATGGTCGGCGCATTCCGCGTCACCTTCTGGGGCGCCTTCGCCATGGCGCTGACGGCAGGCGTAGGCTGGCTCTTCGGTGCTGTCGGGTAAGTTCGGTCGCCCGCCGATCAGAACATTGAAGCCTCTTACGTGAGAACATCAAAATCGATGCCAACACCGCCGCCCGCGGATTACCGTGAGATTCGCAGAATCGCAATCACCGCCATCTTTTCGGACGATGTATTGTTTGAGCGCGTTGTTCTAAAAGGTGGAAATGCGCTTTCACTTGCGTTGGGCTTAAGTAACCGGACGTCTCTTGATCTCGATTTCTCGATCGAGAATGACTTCGAAGATTTGGGCGAAATTCGTAATCGCGTGCAGAAGGCACTTGAAAATCGGTTCCTTGCTGCGGGATTTGTCGTATTCGATTTCAAGTTTGTTGCCAAGCCGAGCACTGCCCCCGAGGGACAAAGCCTTCGTTGGGGTGGTTATCGGGCGGCCTTCAAAGTGATGGGGAAGCAGAAGCATGAAAAGCCAGGAGTTGATTTGGCTGCCCGTCGCCGCGATTCCCTTGTCATTGGACCGGGGCAGCAACGTGTATTCACCATTGACCTCAGTAAATACGAGTATGTCGCCGGCAAACAGGAAGTGGAGCTTGATGATTACACCATTTACGTCTACAGTCCGGCCATGATTGCAATTGAAAAGCTTCGTGCGATCTGTCAGCAAATGCCGGAGTACACATTGCAACGGCATCCTTCAGCGCGGGCACGCGATTTCTATGACATTCATCTAATCGCATCTTTGACAGGCCAAACCTTGCACTCCCCAGAGAATCTGGATCTGGTTCGGCATATATTTTCCGCCAAGGAGGTTCCGGTAAGGCTCCTAGGGAAGATCAAAGACCAGAAGGAGTTTCATCGTCCTGACTGGGACAGTGTGAAGTCCTCATCCAATAACGACAATCTCGCAGAGTTTGACTATTATTTCGATTTTGTGGTGAAGCAAGTGGACTCAATGAAGGCTCTTTGGGAAGAATAGGCGCCAGTCCGAATCATATTCCTTGTCTTTGAGACCGTACGCTAAATAGAAATCGTAATTGAGGCCAATGTTCTTCAGTCTGTCGTATTGACTCTTTGCGTAGCCCGCCTTTTGCATGTAGAACCCGATTGCCTGATGGTAGGGATACACATAATCCAGTTTTTTGAGCGTTGCCACCAAAGTGCCGACAGAGATGCGGTCCTTGGCTCCGCGATACGCGTCCAGTACCTGGAATACTCCCCCGGCGTAAGATGGACGGACGGCAATATCGATGAGCGTTCTTTCAAGCCCGGTCACCCTCAGTTGCGTCCCGGAATATTCCATATCGATCACTTCCAACTGGCCGGTGTTCTTTCCCCAAAGCAACAATGCCTCTGCATCGCCGAATTTGAAGATGAACTGAGATTCGCGTTGCTTTCCCGCAAAGGCTCGATTGATGCCCTCCTGGGTGAGGCGGCCGGAGCCTGGTTTGGGACTCTGTTCGCTGTTGACATAAATCCGCGACGGAATTTGCTCCGTTATGCCGTGCAAGAACACAGCGGTTCCGTGGCAGAGGTATGCTCCACGCTTCATGGAGAGTGCAATTTCATATGCAGATGCCTCTTTCCAAACGTAGCGTGAAATGCCTGGAGTATCCGGATGATTCAATGGTTCCAGATATTCGAGATGGAGCTCCGTCTTATTCAGAAGGAATTCCAGAAATTTAGCTGTCGTGGTGTTCTTTGACAATCTCCAGAAAGCTCGATTCTGCTCCCGAATCTGCGAAATATCGCTGGGCCAGAAGACTCGCTTTCCAGTTTCTTCGAAGGCTTTAACGATATCGGACTTGGCGATTTGTAAACGACTTTGGCCAGCCATAAGACCTTTCAGAAGCCGGTATTGAATACATTGTATCCTATTACTTTGTATATATACCTTGCGATACATGCTATGTCTTGGTCTTCAAATTCGTTATCCTTCTGATGAACAATGGCTTAGCTGACTGCTCCCGTGGCATGGTTTAGTGTCATACTAGGTATATATACCTAGTATGACTGATGGAAATTTAAGACCAACGGCGCTTGTTAGTTGCTGAAACTAAATGGGTTGGTCGCTCAATCCCGCTTGAAATGAGCATATGGTATATATACCATATGCTGAAGCTTCAGCATTATTCCGTGAATCGCTCTTCAAAAAACGGGCGCGAATAAAATCAACCAGGGAAAGACGTTGCCGGACACCCAGGCCTTGCTTTCGAGGCCTGGGAGGCGCTGCCCCAAACCGCAGCGAGGCCGGGGAGCGCCGCTACTTCGCCAGCGATTGCAGCAAGCTGAGATAGTGCACCACGTCTTCGCGTGAGAGCACGCCGACGACTTTGCCGCCTTCAAGCACCGGCAGCTCATTCACGCCGTCGCGGCCCATCTTTTCAAACGCGGACCACAGCACGGCGTCGGGCTCGGTGGTCTCCAGCTTTTCGAGCGGCACCATCACGGCGCGGGCGGGGGTGGTGGCCCACTCGTCGCGCGGGACGGCCTGAATCTCAGCCAGGGTGGCCATGCCGGCCGGGGCGTCAAAGGTCGTGAGAATGACATAGCTCACGTTAGACGGCAGGATGAACTGGTCAACGAGGTCCTGGAGGCTGACCTGGCTGGGCGCCTGCACAAAGTTGCGCTGCATGGCGTCGCGTACCTTGTGGCCGCCGAGCAGGTTTTTGAGCGTTTCCTGCTGCAACTGGCTGCCTGCGGCGCTCTCAAGGAACCATCCGATGAAGGCGATCCACATGCCGCCGATGAGGTTGGAAGAAAGCGCCTGCCAGACGCCGATGAAGATGAAGAGGAAGCCGAAGAAGCGGCCGGTGAGCGCAGCGCTGGTGGTGGCGCGCAGGTAGCTGCCCGTGAAGCGCCATACGATGGCGCGCAGCACGCGGCCTCCATCGAGCGGGAAGCCGGGGATGAGATTGAAGATGGCGAGCACCAGGTTGAGCGTGGCCAGGTATTCGACCAGCGCGAAGACGGGCTGCGAGCCGGCGAGCAGCGGCTTGAGGCTCCAGAAGACCCCCGCCAGGGCAAGGCTGGTGACGGGGCCGACCACAGCGATCCAGAACTCGGCGGCGGCGCTGGGCGGCTCGGCGGCAATCTGGGCTACTCCGCCAAAGAGGAAGAGCGTGATGCGGGGCACGGCGAGGCCGAAGCGCTTGGCCATGAGCGAGTGAGCCAGCTCGTGAATGAGCACGCTGACAAAGAGCATGAGGGCGGTGGCGGTGCCGACGAGCCAGTATTCGCTGTGTGACCAGCCCTTGAACTCCGCCGGATAGTAGCTGGCCGCCAGCATCCAGGACATCAGGCCGACAATCAGGAACCAGGAGTAGTCCAGGTCAATGGAGATGCCGAAGATGCGGCCGATCGGGATGCCACGTGGCGACATGTGCGGATGTCCCTCCAGTGCAACACGTTATTAAGGCACACTTGCAGCGGGATGAGCAACACGCGCGCGGGCGCTATTCCGGGGCGCGGATAATCATCACGGGGCAGGGGGCGTGGCGCAGCACTCCCTGGGCAACGCTGCCCAGCAGGATGTTGCTGACCACATTGCCACCGTGGGTGCCTATGACGATCAAATCGGCAGGCCAGGCCTTCGCCGTCTCCACAATCTTTGCGGCGGGCTTGCCGAACTCAGGAAACTCCAGAGCCGGGTGCGTGGCGGCAGCGCGGGAGGCGAACACGTTCAGCAGGCTCTTTGCCTCGTGCTGCGCCGCAGCCTGCCACTTGGCCTCTGAGATGCCGGAATCGTTGGCCACCCGCATCATGGCGGGGTCCACCACCGTAACAAAGGCAACCTCTGCGCCAAGCTGGCGCGCCAGATCGATTCCCGCATCCGCGGCATGCGCGGCAGTCGCGCTTTCATCTACTGCAACGAGTATCTTTTTGAAGCTCACGACTTATGCCTCCTGCTGGCGCGCGGCGCATGACTCGCATGACTGGAACCGGGCGGCCAGGATTCCGCTTTCAATGCTCGGGCCGGCGGAGCTTCAGCGGGCGCCAAAGACTTTTTTCAGAAGATCCGTTGACCTGGCAGCGGGGTTGGTGCGAATTTGCTGTTCCTGCTGCCCAAGCATGTAAAACAGGCCGTCGAGGGCCTTGTTGACGACATAGGTGTTGATGTCCAACTTTGAGCTGCTCATAAAGGGCAGTTGGGGCGCGTTGCCGGCCAGCTCCTGGTATTTCTGGCTCACGCCGTTCGCACTCATGGCTGCTTCAACATGGGGGCGGAAGGCAGTGGCCAACTGGGCGGAGGTCTTTGACTTGAAGTAGTCGGTAATCGACGTGTTCCCTCCACTCAGCAGCTTGCGCGCGTCCTCGATTGTCATTTGTTTGACGGCGTCGCCGAAGATTCCGGCTGCCTCAGGGGCTGCGGTTTACGCGGCGTGGTTCATG
>JAJXXG010000132.1 GCA_021781255.1 Acidobacteriota bacterium | reverse complement strand
CGAAGCACAACGATTCAGTGAGGAGGAAAGCATGGGAATCAAACTGAAAGAATACGCAAGCCCTGGGCGCGAAGAAGTGAACATGATGTTTTATTGCCCTGGATGCAAAAGCCATCATCCGTATCGCGTAGTCAGCAGCACTACCGCGCGTCCAGTGTGGCACTGGAATGGATCGATGGATTCGCCAACGTTTTCGCCGTCGCTCTTGGTGTTTGGGACAGTCCCTTCCATGCGATGCCACCTATTTCTAAAAGACGGCAAGATACAGTTTCTGGCCGATTGTTTTCATGAATTGCGCGGTCAGACGGTGGAGTGCCCGGATGTGGAGGATGCATCATGAAGGGAATGACCGAATCCGAGGTGCTAGCTGTGGGACATCGCGTGCCCACAGTCCTCAAAGAATGTCCCCTATGCGGTGGGCGGACAACGGAACCTAGATTCTTTCACTGCGCGGAGTGCGGATATCTTCAGTGCTACGACAGCAACGGCTATTACGACGCACAGCGCACAGCGATGCGCGAGAAAGAGGTAAGAGAATGACGGACAAAATTGTGATGTTCGATAGCCCTGAGGCGGCGAAGCTCACGACAATCACGGGATGGGTTTCGCGCACAGGACAGTTTTTCGGCGACGATGAGCGCGGGGCACGATGGTCTGGATGTACCCACGAAACGTGCGAGGAATGCGGACAAATTCACGAACGTGGATGCTGCCGAGAGTGCCTGAACAAACGCGACATTCAGGCGTGGAAAAATGCGCCACGCGCACCGTGGGATGGCAAGACTCCGCTCTATTCCGAGAGATACGACAAGTATTTTTTCTGGAATGCAGAACAGGCGGCGCAAGAACTCGCGGAGGACATGGGCCAGACGCTAGCGGACCTGCTCTTGTACACCTGCGAACCGCGTTATGCTAGTCCCCTTTCGGACGACTATTTCTGCGACGATCTACCCGAGGATGGGGAACTTCCTGACGCGATAGAGGATGCGATGGAACAGTTCAACGCCGCGATCAAGGCTGCTGGGCCTCTCTCGTGGTTTCCGGGAAAATCAGTCCCGGCTTTCGCTGATTCCCAGCAGAACGAGGCGAGCAATGGGTGACAAGACGAAGATCGAATGGTGCGACGCGACGTGGAATCCCATCGTGGGCTGTACGCGCGTCAGCGAAGGATGCCGGAACTGCTACGCGGAGCGAACGGCGCATCGCTTCAGCGCCCCCGGACTGTGCTACGAAGGGCTGACGGTGCTGAGCAACGGGCATCCGTCGTGGACCGGGCGCGTCAAGTTCGACGAGGACGCGCTGCTGCGGCCCCTGAAGTGGAGGAGGCCGCGCAGAATTTTCGTGGACTCGATGAGCGACCTCTTCCACGAGAGCGTTACGGACGAGCAGCGCGACCGCATCTATGCGGTGATGGCGCTTTGCCCGCAGCACACTTTCGTGGCTCTGACGAAGCGGGCCGAGCGGATGTGCGACTACCTGCGCACCCGAGAGGTGGAAAACCGAGTAGCTACGGTCGTCGAAGATATGACGGATGATTTCGCCTTCGTGTGGCCGCTCGCCAATGTCGAGCACGGCGTCAGCGTGGAGGACCAGCTCGCCGCCGACGAACGCATTCCGGTTCTCTTACGGACGCCTTCGGCGCGGCGCATCGTGAGCGCGGAGCCGCTGCTCGCACCCATCCAAATGGATTATTACTTCGTTGATCCTCGCACGCTCCAGTGCTCCGGATTCATCCCCAGGATTGACCACTTATCCGGATACTGCGTGCGCTGTGGCGGTCATATCCACGACCCCGTTCACCTTTTTCCGGGGGGACGCATCGACCAGGTGATCGTCGGCGCCGAATCTGGGCCCGGAGCGCGGCCCATGCACCCGAATTGGGTGCGCAGCCTGCGGGATCAGTGCGTGAAGGCTGGGGTGCCGTTTTTCTTTAAGCAATGGGGCGATTGGCTGCCTGCGATGTGTGATGGCGCGCCTGGGGATGGTCAGGTTATAAACGCGAGCGACGACGCTATTCGCGTCGGCAAGAAAGCTGCTGGACGGTTGCTGGACGGGCGCACGTGGGATGAGATGCCAGGTAGGGCGCAGTGAACGACGGATTGGAGGCTGAGATGGATGGGTGCGCGGTATTTGGGTGAGCCAGCTCATCGCAAAGGACGCCCGCGGAGCTTCCCCGAATCTGCGCTCTACGCGTGGCAGCCGCATCGGAGACAGGATAACACTCAAATGGCTACGATCCTACACGCGGGGTCTGTGCCAGCGCCTGCTCAAGCGCGGAGATGACGTAATCCGTGATGGAGCAGTCCCGGATCGCCGCCGCGACACGGATGCGCTGGTGCAGCTCCGGCGAGACGGTGAGCGAGAGCTGACGCCGCGAGGATGGCTCGCTCTTGGGCGGACGCCCTGGGCCGCGCTTCGGGGATTGAGAATCGCCTGCTGATTTCACTTTGCCTCTTTCTCGATTGGCCGGACGCGCTCCGGGATGGCGGAACTGCTTTAACCACTCGTGGAGACTAGGCGATAACCCCGCTGAACCAAAGATTCCCCACGCCCGAAGTGGTGAGATAGAAGGCCAGATCGCTGCCGGTATCGTTCTTCATCGTCAAGCCGCGTTCCCGCGCGTAGTCAAGGATAGTGAGAAAATCGGCTGCAACCGAGGAATACGTGCGAGCTTTGATTTCATCGCTGGTGAAGTTTTGTTCCAAACCGATCGAAGTCGAATTGTTTTCGGCGTTGGATACAGCGCGGAAAATACGACCCTGATTATCGGAAAACTCTGTAATTTTCATCATTTCCCTTTCCATGAGGCTGATTGCCTCTCACTTACAAATACATAATAGCACAGCTATAAATAATGTCAAGAGGAAAATAAAAGATTCTCCGTTTTTTTTCGAGGGATTTTCTTCTGAGGAATTCCCTCGGTGTGGGAGCGAAAGAGTTTACTTGCATTGCGACTCGTTTTTATACCAATAATCAGACCAGATGGGAAAAGAATCGGCAAAAAGCGATTTGCGAAGGGCTGGCGCGCTGATCTATGAGCGGCGCGGGAAGCGTGGGCGCACGTGGATGGCCCGAATCGGAAGCGGTAGTCGACGCCGGTGGCGATCCCTGGGATCGGCTCTGCTGCTGACGCGCAAGGAGGCCGAGGAGCGCGCGCAACGGCTGCACGCCGGGGAGCTGGGAGCGCCGCTGAGCGGGCTGGCAACCGTGGGAGACGCCGTGGATGACTACATCGCCGCGCGCTCGCGGTCGCAGCGTCCGCTGTCGGCGACGGAGATTGCCTGCTATCAGCGGGATATGGCTCCGCTGCGGCATGTGCGCCTGGTCGCGCTGTGCCTGCCGATTCTGCGCGGGGTGATTCTGCGGCGGGCGACCGAGCAGCCGGCAGCCGCGCGGAAGCAGCTCGCGCGGGTGCAACGTGTGCTGGACCATGCGGTTCGCGCCGGAGCACTTGACCGCAACCCGGCGCGGGAGCTGCCGACAAGCCTGCTGCCGCGCCTGCGCAGCCGGTCGCGTGTGGCCACGCTCGACGAGCTGTGTCACGTGCTGCGTGCGCTGCAACGCGGATCACAGGATGTGCTGTCCGCAGTCGCGCTCCTGCTGCTGACGATGGCGCGCAAGCGCGAGCTGCTGGAGATGGATTGGGACGAGGTGCCCGGCCCAGTCTGGGAGCTGCCCGCCGCGCGTACCAAGTCGCGACGCAGTGTGCTGATACCACTCGGCGCCACGGCTGCGACGATCCTTGAGGAGCTGAGGGATGGTCGGGCGCGGCCCTTCGCGCTCGCAAAAAATACGCTGAATCATGCGCTTGCGCGAGCGACCAGCGGACTGACCGTGCATGATCTGCGCCGCAGCGCGGCTACGTATTGCGCGGAGAGGGGAGTGCCGGGAGATGTGATCGAGGCCGCGCTCAACCATGCGCGCGCCGGAGTGGCTGGGGTGTACAACCGCGCGCACCTGCTGGATCAGCGGCGTGAGATGCAGGTCATGCTGGCGGAGGCGATTGAGGAGCTGCTCGGAGCGCGGTGGTGGCAGTCGACCAGGCTGGAGGGCAAGCGATGACGAGGCTACCACCAAAGACATGCCGGGACGCACTCTCGCGCGCGGGTCCTTCCCCGGCCCGATCGCAAGCGGGTAACGCGCCAGCCCGGGGCTTGGCTAGCGACAGAAACGCGGGTCGAAATTTCAATTTCGTTATGGGAATTCCCATGGGAAATCCTATGGGAATTCCCCTAGGGTGAAAAAGTGGCATACGCCCGATAGCTCTTTGTAGGTAGGTTTGGATGTCACTTCAAAAGACAGTCCCGGAAGCTGCGGAAATATTTGGGGTTACTCCAAGGCAGATCTATAACTGGATCAACGATGCAAGCTGCCCATCTATCTTTGTCGAAGGGGTCCAGACGTTAGTCTTCCCTGACGTTCTCCAGTGGTTCGTATCTTACCAAGTTAGCAAAAAGACGCGAAGGCGGCGAAATTTAGACCCGACTTCAGACGCCGAAAACCTTGACGAAGCGACGCTGCGCAAGACTCGGGCTGAAGCCGACCTGAAAGAACTCCAGATTGCCCGTGAAAAGCGCGAAGTGCTTCCGGTGGATATGGTCGAACGTGGTCTGGTGCGCGCGAACAAAGCCATCCAGACGCAGATTCTGGGGCTCCCAGCCGCCCTGGCACCGCAACTTGTGAGCCAGCCGGACCGCATGGCAGTCTTTGGCATTCTGGATCGGGCCTGCCGATCGGTGCTGACCAACCTCGCCACCATGCAGGACTTGGGCACAGAAGACGATCCTCCAGAAGCTGCCGTGACCAGCGATGAGTGAGCCTCTCCACGAATCATCCCTCCGGGCCGTCTTTGCGCGTGGCGCGCGGATGTTCCTGCCGCCGCCTTCACTCTCGCTGAGCGAGTGGGCGGACAGGTACGCCTACATCCCGCGCGAAACCGGCGCTCATCCTGGCAAATACCACACTGATTTTGCCGAGTATCAGCGCGGCATCCAAGACGCGATAACCGACCCAAAGACAGAAACAGTCGTCATGATGATGGCCGCGCAGACTGGCAAGACTCAGATTCAGTTGAATGCGATCGGCTACTTCACCCACTGGGAACCGTCCCCTATCCTGTGTATGCAGGCCAGCGAGCGCGAGGCCG
>JAJXXG010001208.1 GCA_021781255.1 Acidobacteriota bacterium | reverse complement strand
CAGGAGTCGCCCGGGCCGGCCCAAATCTCCGATGCCCGGCTGGGATCCCCCGCCAGGTCGCCGATCCACTGCACCCGCTGCCCGCCGAACACCGGTTCGAAACTCAACCCGCCATCGCTGGATTTCGCTCCAAACCCACGGCCTCGACTACGGCATAACGCTGCCAACCGCCAAGAACCCTCGTACCGGAAATCTCTGCGCCTGCTTCATGGCCAATCCCGAACCGCGCCCCTGCAATGGAACTTGCCCCCATCGAAAAGAGCTGTAGATCGGCAGCCATGCCCTCCATGGAGCCAGGGCCATACTCCTGCGTTGACCTTCAGCTCGCGCTTTCGCGAATTGGGCCGCCCAGCTGCCACCGCAGCGGAGCGCCTGGCTTGCTCTCTCCGGTAAACCGGATCTCATGCGCTGCTTGAGAGACAGGGTATGTGACGCCGTTGACCACCATATGCCGCAGGCTCTTCAGAGCCTCATCGGGAAGTGCGATTACGACTTCCCAGCGGCCTGCTGTCAGCGGCGCGTACCAGCCCGAATAGCTCTCCCTCGATTTCTTGAAGCCCAGGAGCGGAGACGCAAATTCATAGTGCGACAGGGGCAGGGCAGGGCAGAGGTTGATGCCCGTCTCCTCAAATTCAAGGCCCAGCAGTTTGGCCGCGGAGTAAAGCGGCCATGCATGCGGATGCATATTCATAACTGGAAAATCCGGCGGCGTCCATCCGGGATTTTTCGCCAGCACCGAGTTGTAGGCGTCCGGGCCGCTCCAGATGCCAAACCACATCTCCGGGTACGTTGCGGCGTGGCGTGCGAGCGAATTTTTCTTCCATTCATCCCAGGCCATGGAGCCATCGACGCGAGCGAGGGCCCAGATTAAAGTTCCGTTGATGGCGGCGAAGATGCCTCCATTGGTTCCCACCCCGGGATCATCCTTCATGGTCGGGTCGGGTTGGCTTTGGAGCAAGGCGCCAATCGGGCTGCGCCTGCGCGTCAGCTCATTGATCGTGGATACCAGCGTCTTCACTTGCTCCGGTGTGGCGACTCCGCCAAGAATCGCCCAGGGCTGCGGCTCCAGCCACAGTTGCTTCTCGCCTGCCCAGCCCAATTCCTCCCCGAGCCATGCGCGACGAAACCATTGCCCCGTCCATTGCTGCCTGACCGCCTGGCGCTGAGCCTCAGCGGTGGCGCGAGCTGCGGTCGCCAGTTCCGTCTGCTGCGTGAATGCGCGCATCCGGGCGTAATAGTCGAGCACATAGCTCGCCATCGCGCCGTTCAGAACGCTCTCTCCCTCCTTGAACACCTCCGCAACCTGTGCGGGCGTCAGGCGATTCACAACGATGCTGTCATTCCAGTCCCCGTTGAACAGTCGCATCAGTCCGTGTTTGCCCACGCCGATGCGCGTGGCGATGCGCTCATAGGCGCGCGCGAGATGCTGGCTGATCGTGAGTGCTTCGGGCGACGCGCCGCCAGGATAAGGGGCTACCTTCTCCTCCAGAAACTTCCGGTCTCGCGTCGCCAGAACATATTCGCTTGCCAGCCAGAGCAGCCACAATTCCAGATCGCTGGGACGATACCGGCAGGGCATGGGAACGCCGCTGCCTACAATGCCGTAGGGAAGCGATCCATCGCTCTGGGTCTCTTTGATCGTGTAGCGCAGCACTTCGCGCACAACCTGGGGATCGGTAAAGACAAAAGGCAACGCGTGTTGCAGAGGATCGCGCGCGGCGCCCTGAAGACCGGCGAGATACTGGTATCCCTGTCCCTGCGAGAGTATGTGCTCGCGGAAGAAGCTGTCATAAGTGAGTCCGCTGCGAAGGTAGTAGCCGCTCCATGCCACTTCTCTCTCGACCCAGGAGTCGGCGCCGGCGCGGAACTGGATACAACTCTTCTTCCATTGCGAACTCGATCGCGGCCAAACCTCAGGCGGCTCCGCGGAGTATCGGGCAACAAGGCCTTCGAGAGTGAATCCTTCGGGCAGGTAGCCGTAGAGAAAACTGAGCGTGCGGCTCTCGCCCGGGCGCAGGCGGACTTTGCGTTCCGCAAAAAATGCGCTCTCCGGACCGCTAGCGCTCAGATCGTTGTCCAGCGGCGCGTCCATGCCCGCGGGATGATCGATGCCGCCCTGAAAGAAGCGCGATGCGTTCGTTGCAAAGCCGTCGCCGGGGGCGTCGAGAGAGACGAGAAAGGTCGCGGGAGGATGAAAATCTTCCATGCTCGCTCCGGGGGCGAGCGGCGCGACCGGGCCGCCGAAAAATCCGTTGGGATCTGCTCTGAGAGCGGCCTGAGTCCTTTGCCATGCGGCTTCTTCTTCCGGCGCACGGCCTTGAAAGGACTGTCTTTCAAGCAGGCCTGCGCCGTTCTTCAGCAGTTCGAATCGGTGTGCAAAGCGGTCGCAGAACTCTCGGCGAAGCTGCGGAGCATTCGTGGCTCCGGCCGGAACCGCGGCCTCCATCAACGCGCGATACGACATTTGATAGTTGTGGCAGCCCCAGTACTCGACCCACCGGGAAGTCGTCGGGCGCGAAGATTGATTGGTAATGGTCACCCGCGAGATCACGACGGGATCATCGCCGAACGGAGCCAGAATGACCTGATCGACTTCGTGCCCATGGCCTGCGACACGCTTGCGGAAGTAGCCGATCCCGAAGATTCTGTCGAAGGAGTCCGCGAAGCCTGAGTACCAGGTGCTCAGCGCAAAACCCTCGCCCGCGAGAAAACCGATGCCGCCGCCGTAGCGATGTTGCTCGGGGCAGTAATCGTTCAGGAATTTCGGTGAGCCTTCATCCTGCCGCACCTGAACATAGCCGTAGTTGGAAACAGCGGCAACCAGGCGGTCGTTGCCCACCTGGTGCGTCTGGTCGGCGGCCGAGCGCCATACTTTATCGGTCGGGAACTCCGCCTTTCTGTCGCTGACCTGATTGCAGGTGTAACGGTAGGCCGGCAGGCCGAACTCATCGGTTATCCATCGTCCGAAGTAGCCTGAGCCATAGGCGTCTCCGCCGCTCTCCGGCGCAGGCATCTGCGTGGCGCTGGAGAATGATGCCGCGGCGCGCTGCGGCGAGACGAGACTGCTGCAGACGCCCATGCCTGCCCACTCGAGAAACCTGCGTCGCTTCATCTCTTTCGCCCCTTTTCCGTGCCTTGAAGAACTGCCCAGCAGATTGCGGACACGCTTCGCCCCCTCACCGCGGAAATCTGAGCGCCGCCGCGATGTGTCACTTTGTCTCGCTCAGCGATGGCGGTGCATCGCCGGCCGACGATCCCCAGGCGCGGTTCGGCCGGGAGCCGAGCGTAAAGTGCAAGACGCCGCCGGCGGCAATTGAGTTGAATGAAATCCAGTTTCGTTGCTGCGCATGGCCGTTCAGCTCGACGTTTTGGATATAGGGAGCATCTGCTCGGGCGCCGGCGGCTTCGATCGTGAACGTCTTCCCGCCGTAGGGCTTGCGCAGGTGAATGACGATTTTGGAAAACGTCGGCCCTGAAAGCTCCCAGGCAAGGCTGGCCGGGTCAACGCTGTAGATGCCCATCATGTTGAGCACCGCCCATGAAGACATTGCGCCGCAATCATCGTTGCCCGGAATTCCGTCGGGCGCGTCGAAGTAGTTTTCCTGCAGCACGCGGCGCACCACACGCTGCGATACCCATGGCTTGCCGGAGAAGTCGAAGACGAACGGGGCTTGAAGATCGGTCTCGTTGTAAGGATTGTAGAACTGGGCGTACCAGCCGGGCTGCGGATAGTTGAAGAACTCCTCCATGCGCTGGTTGAAGCGGTCGCGGCCCATTGCATTCACCAGCCACGCAAGATCCGCCGGCGCAAACGACAGATAGTGCCAGCCGGTGCCTTCGACGAACCCGTGCCCGTCCAGCGCGGGGTTGAACCCGCTTACCCATGTTCCATCTGCATTGCGCGGCCTGAAAAACCCGGCTTCAGGATCGAAGACATTGCGGTAGTAGAGCGCGCGATCGCAGAGCCTCCTGGCATCGCCGGTCTTGCCCAGCGCCTCGCCGAGACGGCACAGCGAGGCGTAGGCCAGTGAATACTCCTGCGTCATCGAAACCGAGCCGTACTCGATCTTGTCGCCGGGCACATAGTGGACTTTGTTCACCCATTCGATGCCTTGTTCTCCGATGTAGCGCCGGCCGGGCGCAGGAGTCTCGGTGGCGTCTTTGAGCATTCCCTCCCATGCGCTATCGATATCGAAGCCGTGCAGACCGTCCAGCCACGCCGTCGCCAGCGCAATGGAGAGCGGGCTTCCGACCATGTCGTTGGTGTAGAAATTAATCTGCGGCCAGCGGCCCACCCAGCCGCCCTGTTGGTACATCAGCACGACGGATTGCGCCATGTCCTGCATGCGCTCGGGTTCGATCATGGCCAGCAGCGGAATTTCACTGCGGTAAATGTCCCAGCCGGAAAAATCCGCGTAGACGCGGTGCCCGGCAGAGATGCTATGAACCTGATTGTCGAAGCCGAGGTAGCGTCCGTCCGCGTCGCTGAAGACAACCGGCATCAGCAGGCTATGGTACAGCGCGGTGTAGAACACACGGCGCTCGCTGGCCGTGCCGCCTTGAACCTCGATGGCGCTCAGCTCCTTGTTCCAGGCGGCGGCCGCCTCGTTGCGGATTGAGGTGAAATCCCGCTGATCTGCTTCCGCCCGCAAATTGTTTTCCGCGCCGGCAAGGTCAACGTAGGAAATCCCGATCTTTGCCGTGATGGACTGTCCGCGTGATGCGGCGGCCCAGCTTGCATATGCTCCCGTCCACTCGTCATGACCCGTCTGCGCCGCGGAACGGCTGCCTTCGGCAATCCTCCCCGGGCCGCCGTAGGTATCGCCCGTCCAGGTGCCGAAGCTGGAGAATGGGCGGTCGAAAGTCATCACGAAGTAGACCTTGTATGTGGGCTTCATATTGCAGAAGCCGTGATTCTCCACATAGCCTTCAATGCGGCGATCGCCGACCACGCGCACGGAGGCCGCTGCGGTTTCATTGAGCGTGCGGCTCAGGGGGATCAGGATGTTGGCCGCTTTGCCCGCGGGGAAAGTGAAGCGCGCAACGCCCGTATGCTCGGTTGCGCTCAGCTCGGCGCCAATGCTCCACTGCAGCAACTGCACCTGGTAGTAGCCGGGAGCGGCCGTCTCCAGCTTGTGTGTGTAAGGTGACT
>JAJXXG010000656.1 GCA_021781255.1 Acidobacteriota bacterium | reverse complement strand
ACTACGACCGGTACTCATGACCGCTTTCGTCGCGAGCTTCGGCTTTATCCCCATGGCTCTTTCAACCTCTACTGGCGCGGAAGTACAACGACCCTTGGCAACGGTGGTGATTGGCGGCCTCTTCAGCTCAACCCTGCTGACTCTGCTGCTTCTACCGGTTCTCTACGAGTGGGTGTTTGAAAAAGAGCACCTGAGCGACGAGAAGCTTGAACAGGTCCGAGTGGAAGAACATTCGTCGACCGCATAGGAGCCGGGTTATGGGCAAAGTAGAAAGATTGAAGAAAAGCCTGGCACACCCAGGCATCGTTGCGGCTCTTGGAGCGGCTCTGCTCTTCGGCAGCGGAACGCCACTCGCCAAAACACTGCTTGCTGGTGTGAATCCCTGGCTCATGGCGGCCCTTCTCTACCTTGGATCGGGGCTGGGCCTCACTCTATACCGCTTCATTAGAAGGTCTCCCTCAGTCCATCTCCCACGCGGAGAGTGGCTCTGGCTCGCGGGTGCTATCTTTACCGGTGGAGTCCTTGGACCAGGCCTGCAAATGCTTGGATTAGCACATATGCCGGCTTCGGGAGCATCTCTTCTGCTGAATGCCGAAAGCGTCTTCACCGCTCTGCTCGCGTGGTTCGTCTTTCGCGAGAACTTCGATAGGCGCATCGCTCTTGGTATGGGCGCAATTTTAGCGGGTTTGGTTGTTATAAGTTGGCCCGGTCAGGCCAAGTTTGCTGGCGCTCTCCCCGCACTTTTCGTCCTTGGAGCCTGTTTTTGCTGGGCCGTCGATAACAATTTCACCCGAAAAGTGTCGTTGAGCGACGCGACCTGGATTGCCTCACTGAAAGGTTTGGTAGCAGGCTGCGTCAACCTCGCGCTTGCACTTGCGCTTGGAGCTAAGTGGCCGGCTTTCCCCCATGTCGCCGCCTCGATGGTCGTCGGCCTGTTCGCTTACGGAGCCAGTCTGGTTCTCTTTGTCATCGGATTGCGCCATCTCGGCACCGCGCGGACGGGAGCGTACTATTCCATAGCGCCATTCTTTGGAGCTGTCCTCTCCATTATTTTTCTTCATGACCGCATCAGCTTCAAGCTCTTGGCTGCGGGCGCCTTAATGGCTCTAGGTTTGTGGCTTCATCTTACCGAGAGCCACACCCATAGGCATGTCCATGCGGCGATGGAGCATGACCATGAACATAGATACGATGAACACCATCAGCACGAGCACCCGTATCCGGTAGCACCCGGCACCGTCCATACGCATTCACACCGCCATGAACCGATGACCCATACGCACGAGCACTATCCCGATGCACATCATCAGCACGGCAACGAGCAGGATGGAGTTTCAGAAGGATAATTCAAAAAGTATTTCATTCCGGCTCAACGTTTCTGCAACACATTCGATTTGCGATCATGCAGATCAGTGACGGAGAACAAGTAAGACAAATAGCACGTATGCGAGCAAGAGCGCTGTAGCAGACCTACGCGTTAAGACTTTTCGAGGTGCTGCGAGGCCTATCCCCAAAGCCAACGCCGCTAGCATTGCGATCAGGGGAAGATGCAATTGACGCACATTCTGCAGTACGAGCGGATGTACGAATGCAGCGGCACCCAGTGTCATGGTCACGTTGTAAGCAAAGGACCCTACGACTCCAGCTACTACCGCCTCGGGCGCTTCGCGTCGAGCTGCCGACCAGGCCAGCACAACGAGTTCAAAGCCCGTCGCAAAACCAACGATGGTAAATCCAAGCTTGGTTTGAGTCGATTGAAGATGGCTGATTCGTCGCACGGCGTCAACAAGTAATGAGGCTCCGCACGTCATCGCAAGCACCCCGAAGAGCACAAGCATCAAGTCACGGCCAACTCGTTTTGTAGCATTCTCGCGTTCATTCTGAGCCTCTCTAAGCTCTCCAACTTCTCCCAGAGAAGGGGGATGCCGCTCCACGATCCAGATCAAGCTCACGTATGCGACGTAAAGAAGCATAAGCACGAACCCTTCCGGCCTGCTTACGTTTCCATCCCAGGCGAACCAAGCGCCAATGACTCCGAGGGGCAATCCGAGCATTGCGTAGCGGAGAGCGCTTCCTGCAAACGGCAGCGGAGCGACCAATGCACCGACTCCAAGTGCTACCAGGCAGACTGTGACGTTGGCCCCGATGACATCCCCCAATGCAATGCCAGGAGAGCCGCGAAGCGAAGCGGTGACGGCTGTTACCAGTTCTTCAGGTTCCGCCCCGGCCAGCAATAGAGCAAGCGCGAAGCTGCCGACGCCGAGTACAACGGCTGCTTTTCCTAGATGTTCGGCGAAGACCTCAGCTCCCCACACGATGGCACCGACCCCAGCCGCTAGAGCTATCAGCCATAGAAGAATTGTCATCGTTTAGTTACCTTTATCACGCATCAACTCATGCGGGCGATGTTCAAACCTTCCGAATCGCAGCGCAAGCGTGGGCAGCACTAGCAGATTGAGCGCGGTCGAGGTAATCAGCCCGCCAAGGATAACGATGGCGAGTGGCCCTTCAATTTCCTGACCGGGAGCACTGCTGCCAATGGCCAACGGCAGCAGCCCAAGCGCGGTCACCAGCGCAGTCATCAGAATGGGAGCCAGCCGTTCCGAGGCTCCACGAACGGCAGTCGCATATCCCCAGTCGATGCCCTCCACTTCGACCAGATGCTCGTAATGCGAGATCAGCATGATGGAATTGCGGAGCGTGATCCCGAAGAGTGTGATGAAGCCAACCATCGCTCCCAGGGAGAGCATTCCCCCGCCTGCGAAAACTGCGAGAACGCCACCAACCAGCGCAAATGGAATGTTCGCCAGCACCAGGAGCAGGTTACGCCAGTTCATCAGGACAACAGAGAGAAGCAGCACAATGCCCAAGGCCGCCAAGGCCGAATGAACGATCAAGTCATGGCGGGACTGGGCTTGAGCCGCCGCGGTCCCGGTAAATTGGATGTAATTGCCGGGGGCCAGATGTACCTTGGCGGCAATCTCCTTCTGTGCCGCCTGCACGAACGCGCTAGCGTTGCCGCCAGCCACATTGAGCGTGACCGTCTGTACGCGTCGCGCACCGTCGTGCAGAACGACAGAGCGACCCGAAGTTTCATAGACGTTCGCAAGCTGCCCCAGCGGGATGTAAATGCCTTCCGGGTTTTTGATCGGCAAGGTTGAAACTGCATCCACGCGATTCCGCAGCGCGGGCGGCAGGATGACAGATACGCCGAAGACCCGATTCCCCTCATAGATGTCGCCAACCTGCTCGCCTCCATAAGCCGTATGGACATCCTGCAAAATACTTACCGGATCGAAGCCCCAGTGCAGGAGTTCCGAAGTGCGCAGCGCAACGGCGATCTCGGGAGTTCCTGGAGGAGATTGCATTTGCACTTCCGTTGCTCCCGGCACCCCGTTGAGCACTCGCGCCACCTGCTGCGCTTCCTGGTCCAGCGTGTCGAGATCGGTCCCATAAATATTGACAACCACGGAAGCCGTGTACCCGGAGAGGGTCTCTTCGATACGCTCAGTGAGAAAAGTATTGAGAGAGAAGGACAATCCAGAAAACTGAGTCAATGTCTTGCGAATTTCTCCCTGTGCAGCTTCTTCCTCGTCGCCGCCCATCGGTTTCAGGTCGATTTCTATCTCGCTGTAGTTCGGTCCCCAGGTGTCCTCCGACAGCTCGGCGCGACCCGCGTGTTGAGCTACCGATCGTATGAATGGCAGCTTTAATAGGGCCGCCGTGACCTCTCGTCCTTCACGGAGTGAGTCTTCCAGCGAAGTGCCAGGAACCGCAATCATGTGGAGGATGTAATGCCCTTCGTGCAGCTCGGGAAGAAAGCTGCTGCTGAAAAACGGTACTGCCGCAATACCGCAAATCGTGATTACAACGACGAATCCGATGACCAGGCCGGGAATGCGCTCGATTTGTTCCAGGACAGACACGTATCGCGCCTTCAACCAGCGAACCACAGGTGGCTCATCCGTGCGAAGCTTGCGATGCGCCAACAGAAGCATGGACAGAGCCGGCGTCACCGTGAGAGCAACGACAAGAGATGCCAGAATCGAAAGAATGTAGGCGATTCCAAGAGGCGCGAAGATCCTTCCGGTAAGCCCGGAAAGAGTGAGGATGGGGATAAATACCAGGGCTACCGCGAATGTCGCGTATACCACGGCGCTTCTGACTTCGATAGAGGCATTCAGGACCACATTGAAAATTGGCCTGGGACTTTCCGAAGCCGCATTCTCGCGCAATCGCCGCAAGATGTTTTCCACGTCGATCACCGCATCATCCACGACTTCTCCAATCGCGATCGCCAGGCCGCCCAAGGTCATGGTATTGAGCGTGAATCCCATTTTGTCCATCACCGTCACGGCGGCGAGAAGAGAAAGCGGGATAGCTGTGCAGGAAATAACGGCTGTACGAATGTCGAATAAGAAGAGAAAGAGCACCACGATAACAAGAGCAGCGCCGAGGAGAAGAGATGTGCGAATGTTATGAATCGAGGTATTGATGAAGTTGGCTGGTTTGAAGAGATCGGGCCGCATGGCAATCCCTTCGCGCTGCAGCGCTGGGTTGAGTTCCTGAAGTGCCCGCTCAACCCGAGAGGTGACATCCAAGGTGTTCGCCCCGTACTGGTCGGAAATGACCAAGATGACGCCGGTTTTCCCTTCGATTAAGGCAGCACCGAAGGGTGGCGCTGACCCTTCACGTACATCGGCGACCTGCCCTAGAGTGACGTTCGCGCCATTCTGCCGGACCAGCACGGTCGCGGCAATCTGTGCAGGGGTGAGGGCCTGTCCTTCCGTTTGCAAAATGAGACGCTGATTCTTGTTCTCAATGAACCCCGCGCCCAATACCGCCGTGGCCTTTTGCGCGGCAGCCACGACGTCATTCAGCGACAGGCCGTACTTCACCAGCTTTTGTGGGAGAAACTGGACCTGTAATTGTTTGATCTCACCGCCGAAGACGGCAGCGTTCGCCACGCCAGGAACGGCGAGGAGATGGGGCCGCATCGTCCAATCGGCAACCGTTCGCAGATGCATGAGCGATTGCTGTTCGGAGGTAAGTCCGACGATCAAGACCGTACTGGTAGAGGATGTCAGCGGCGTTATGACCGGAGCGCTTACGCCTGCCGGTAATTGTCCTGCGACTGTGGAAAGCCTCTCTG
>JAJXXG010000302.1 GCA_021781255.1 Acidobacteriota bacterium | reverse complement strand
CTGGAAGACCAACATCGGCAGGCTGCCGTAAAGGCTGAGCAGGATACAAAGCTCGACTATTGTGCGACGTCGCTCCCCAATTTGCTTTTGTTTGACGACGATCTTAAGAAGCGAGGCCGGACGGAGGCGTTTGTGTTGGCGGGATTGGCGTATCACGGCCTTGGAGAAATGAAAAAGGCTGTCGAATCTCTGCGCCAAGCGGCATTGGAAGATCCAAATAACCAGGTTGCGATCGATGCATTGCGCTGGGTCGAGCGTGACATAGTTCTGGAAGCGGAGGCACGACCAGCCCCATGATGAACTTGAATAGCGGAGCTGACACGTGCGTTGAGGATTGGGCGCCAAGAGGCAAGGCTGCACTCTGGTTTGCCGCCCTGTCAGGCGCGTTGGGCGGATTGCTCTTCGGTTATGACTGGGTTGTTATTGGAGGCGCAAAGCCTTTCTACGAGCCATACTTTCACCTGAATTCACCGTCGCTCGAGGGATGGGCGATGAGTTGCGCCCTTGTGGGCTGCCTGTTTGGCGCAGTCGTGTCGGGTTCGATGTCAGAGCGTTACGGGCGTAAACGCATATTGATATTTGCAGCGTGCGCATTCGCGGTCTCTTCGCTGGGCACTGGATTTGCGCATCAGTTTGACGTGTTTGTAATGTGGCGAATTGCCGGGGGACTCGCGATTGGAATTGCGTCGGGCGTATCGCCTATGTACATCGCTGAGATTTCTCCAGCGCACTTGCGGGGCCGCCTTATCTCACTCAATCAGGTGGCCATCGTGTCTGGCATTCTCCTTGCACAGGTGGTGAACTGGATCATTGCGCAGCCGGTTCCTGCAGATACGACAACAAAAGCGATACTTCTTTCCTGGAATGGGCAATGGGGCTGGCGCTGGATGTTCGGCGTTACCGCAATTCCTGCGCTCTTGTTTCTGGCGGCTGCAGTGGCTGTGCCGGAAAGCCCGCGCTGGCTCGCGCTGAAGGGGCGCACAAAACAGGCCCTTGCGGTACTCGAAAAACTGGGAGGGCGCACATACGCTGAGCGCGTGATGCGCGATATTGCCGAGGCCAGCGCGAGAGAGTCCAAAGGCAGACTGCTTCAGGAGCTGCGCACTCCCGGGGCAATGAAGCTGCTGACTGTGGGCATGGTGCTGGCAATTCTGCAGCAGTGGTGCGGCATCAATGTGATCTTCAATTACGCCCAGGAAGTCTTTGCGGCCGCGGGCTATCAGGTCTCGGATATTTTATTCAACATCGTGGTGACTGGCGCAGTGAACGTGATCTTCACCTTTGTCGCGTTCGCGACAATCGATCGATTCGGGCGGCGCTTTCTGTTGTTCACGGGATTGACCGGTCTGACCGCAATCTACGCGATCCTGGGATTGCTTTATAGGCTGCATCTGCAAGGCAAGCCGATGCTCGTTCTAGTTTTGGCGGCGATTGCATGCTATGCCATGTCGCTCGCGCCCGTCACCTGGGTAGTGATCGCAGAAATCTTTCCAAACCGGATGCGCAGTGGGGCCATGGCGATTGCAGTGACGTCGCTTTGGCTGGCGTCGTTTGTGTTGACCTACACCTTTCCATACCTGAACGATGCGCTGGGTGCGGCAGGCACATTCTGGACATATGCCGGAGTCTGCCTGGCCGGCGCGATTTTCCTGGGCGTGCGGTTGCCAGAGACAAAGGGTAGAACTCTGGAGGAAATGGGGGCCGAAGGGTATGCCGGAAATCCATAGGAGAAATTGTATGAGACAGATTGTGCGTGGCGGAGTTGCGGTTTTGTGCGCGATGGCAATGTCAATCGTGGCGGTTCCACTGAAGGCGCAGGAGAGACCGACTCGCGTCATGCTGGATGGCAATTACACGGGCCGGACTTTTGACGGTCTAGGCGCAGTAAGTGCCGGTGCTTCGTCGCGTCTTCTGATCGATTATCCAGAGCCCCAGCGCAGCCAAATTCTCGATTATCTCTTCAAGCCGGGCTACGGTGCGGCACTGCAGCGCCTCAAGGTGGAGATAGGCGCCGATGTGAACTCAACCGATGGATCGGAGCCAAGCTACATGCGCTCGGAGACGGACCATAACTCTTCGCGAGGTTACGAATGGTGGCTTATGAAGGAGGCGCACAAACGGAATCCGCATATCTTGCTTGAGATTCTGCCGTGGGGCGCCCCGCGATGGGTGAATCCAAATCCTGGCGCTGAGGATACGGTTTATACCGCAAAGATGGCGCGATACGTTGCGGGCTTTATTGAGACGGCAAAACGCGATTACGGCCTCGACATTGGTGTGACCGGAATCTGGAACGAGCGCGTTTACAACACGGCATATATCAAGGAACTGCACAAGCAGCTTGAAGCTGATCATCTGGCAACAAAGATTGTCTGCTGCGATGAGTATCCCGGCGAAGGTGCCGGGCAATGGGCAATCGCCGACGAGATACTCAAAGATCCTGAACTTGCAGCGGACATCTACGCAATCGGTGTGCATTATCCACTTGTGAATGGCCGGCTGACGACAACCAATGCTGCCCGTAAAACAGGTAAGCCGCTTTGGTCGAGCGAAGATCAGCCGAATGGCGGTGGTGGGCCGTTTGTCACGCGCGACTGGCCACTGGGAGGACGCATTCTGGCCCATCTCTATAATCGGAATTATCTGGAAGGCTCCTTTACTGCGACGGAGATTTGGAGCCCAATCACGTCTTATTACGACAGTCTCGCTGCTCCAGACTCCGGTCTCATGTATGCAAACACGCCCTGGTCAGGACACTACGTGGTCCAGGGCGCGATTTGGGCTACGGCGCACACCACGCAATTTGCGCAGCCCGGGTGGCAATATCTCGATGCAGCTTCAGGGTATCTTCCAGACAAGGGAAGTTACGTGTCATTGCGCTCTCCAGACAAAAGGGATTGGAGCGTGATCCTGGAGACAATCAATGCGGTCCGGCCGCAGAAGGTGGAATTCAAGTTGACGAATGGCCTGACCGCATCCACGGTGCATGTGTGGGAGACTAACAACCAGCGCACATTCGAACACGTGGCGGACGTAAGCGTGAAAAATGGCGCATTCGAGTACACATTTGAACCTGACTCGCTCTACTCGCTTACCACAACCACGGGCCAGGGAAAGGGAGCCGCAGTTCCTCCACCGGCAAAAGGGTTTCCACTGCCGTATGCGGATGATTTCGAGTCGACACGCGTGGGGGGAACTCCAAAATATTTATCTGATCAGGACGGAGCATTCGAGGTTCACAAGTGCGATGGCCGCGCAGGACTTTGCCTGGAGCAGGTGATTACCGAAAAGCCGGTTCCCTGGTCTCCGCTGCCTGATCCCTTCACGCTGGCAGGCTCGGATACCTGGACTGACTATCACGTAGGGGTGGATGTACATTTCCTTTCAAAGGCGCCGGCGTTGCTGTTTGGAAGAATCGACTCCGCGAATGTGTTTAGTGATGGAAAGGCCCTGCTGCCCAGTGGATATGCTCTGCGGTTGGAGCCGAACGGAAGGTGGGATCTGTTATCGGCATCCTACAAAGAGCCAACAGCAACGCTGGGTATGGGTTATGTCAGGCTTGACGCAGCAAAATGGCACAGACTGGAACTGGAATTCCAGGGAACGACAGTGACAGCCATGCTGGATGGAAAGACACTGATTAAGACTGAGAGTGAAGCGCACACTCGCGGCATGTTCGGCGTAGGAACGAAGTGGGATCATACGCAGTTCGACAATTTGCGTGCAGAGCCGTAAGCGTCTCAGCGTGAAATGCAGGATTGCCACCTCACGAATTGACCTTTGCAGAGTGCGGTGTCGGCCATCCCCGAAACGATTGCGTGTGGAATCGTTGTCGAGCAAACTCACCTGTTTCCAGGGTGAGTGCATTATGGAGCAGAAGCAGGACTTCCAATGGGGTGAAAGCCCTGCAATGCACTCTAAGTGAAGATGATCTGTCCGCCGGCAGCCTTCTCATAGAATTGTCCGACAGAAATGATTTCGTCCATTTCGGGGCAGAAGTCATCCTTCTTGAGGTGGAACATATCGACAGTTGCACGGCACGCGTAGATCTCGCCGCCCGCATCGTGAATCATGGTGAGGAATTCGGGAACCGGAGGTATGTCCAGTTTCTCGATTTCTTTCTTCATCATGGATGTGGCGTAGGCGGACATGCCCGGCAATGCGCCAAGAAGTGTGGGTATGTGCATTGCAGGATTGCCGACGGTGGCAACCTTCAATGAATTCATACGCTCCTTGATAATTGCCTCGAGACCGAAGAAGGTGAAGAAGAGAGATGCCTCAATGCCTTCCATGCGAGCGCCATTCGCCATGATCAGAGCAGGGTAGACACCTTCAAGCGATCCACGTGAAACAACTATGGAAACCTTCTCAATGGGTTGCGACATAATTCTTTCTCCTCAAATGCAGCCTTTGGGTTTGGGGAGGCCGGCAATGCGCGCTGCTTTCTTTGCAGGTCCCTTGGGAAATAGTTGATAAAGCGTCTTGGTGTCGACACCGCTTTCCTTGGTGAGCCTTCGAATGGAAGGCGCATCGCCCTCCTTCTCAAAGACTGCGCGCATGAAGTTGATGACCGCCCAGTGTTGCGGAGTGAGCTCGATGATGCCTTCCTTTGCCGCGAATTCTTGCGCGACCTCTTCGTTCCAATCGTTACGATTGGCCAGGTTTCCATCGGCATCCAGTGCAAGCGATTTGCCAGCAAACTCAAGCGTTTCCATGTGTTACCTCGTTATTGGGTGTGGTGTTGGGTGGATTCACAGAAGGCGCAGTCAATGCGCGGCCTCCGACGACTTTGAGAAATTCAACGAGAATTGCAATGCCACGGCGCGCTTCAACAGAATTGAGATCGCGCAGGATGGCAAAGACTGACTTGTCCACATTCATGGTTGCCTGCACGCGACCAAAACCGTGGATGATTGCTTCAAGCGCCTGCAATACTTCAGCCCTTGTAAGCTCGCGGAGGAAGCCGATGAGTTGTGGGACGCTAGCCTCAACCTGCTTCCAATCCTCCACCGAATGGGCGCGTACCATGGCATCGCCCACACGCAAGCTTGCCGCCGCGGCTTCGAAGTAGCCTTTCTGCTGCAGAGACTGACTGCCTGCGACAGCCTGATGAAAGAGGTCACGCACAATCGGCTGAGCGTCGGCGACAAAGTC
>JAJXXG010001283.1 GCA_021781255.1 Acidobacteriota bacterium | reverse complement strand
GGTTGGTGGAAACATCGGTCCGGAACTGACAGCCATCGGCAGCAAGGTCGACGCGAAATGGCTTCAGGCATGGCTGCGGGACCCGCAAGCCTACGACCCCGGCACCACAATGCCGCAATACCGCTGGACCAACCAGCAGTTAACGGTGCTCTCAGGATTTCTGCTGAGCCAGACAAATAGCGACCTCCTCACGAACGTGCATCTTGAGCCGGCTACACCGCAACAGGTGGCGCACGGAAAACTTCTGGTGACAGAGTACGGGTGCGCCGTATGCCACCAGATTCGCGGCGTTCGTAAACCGGAGAACTTTGCACCTGAATTAAGCCGCATTGGCAGCCTGCCAACATCTCAGATTGTCTTCACGCCAGGAATGCCGCACACGCTGCCGGATTTTCTCGCCGCGAAGATCGGCCGGCCCCACTCGTTTGGGTCCGATCTGAAGATGCCGCAGTACACTTTCACGCCGGCGCAGATCGATGACCTGACTACGGCGCTGCTCTCTCTTACCGATCGTAGTTTCAGTCTGCCGCCGCGGCTGCAAGTAGCGTCGCCGCGGACTTCGAACTACCGGCCGGCGGGCCACGCCGGGGAACTCATGACGCAGATGAATTGCCTCGCCTGCCACCGCATCAACGGGCACGGCGGAGATATGGCCCCGGATCTGAGCTGGGAAGGAAGCTCCGTACAGAGGCAGTGGCTGGATTCCTTCCTGAAGAACCCCAACACGCTGCGGCCCGCCCTAATCCGGCGCATGCCCAAGTTCAATCTGACCGACAGCGAGAGCGCAGAGTTGACGGACTACATCATGACGGTGTACCAGACACCGGAATTCGATCGCGACTCGATGCCCTTGAGCGGATATCCGACGGCGCTGGTTGAGCAGGGGCGGCAGCTCTTCTATTCGAAGTACGCCTGCCAGTCCTGCCATATGGTGAATTCGCAGCAGGATAAGGGCTACATCGGGCCGGTTCTCACTGACGTTGGCTCCCGGCTCACAGCGGCCTGGATCTATCACTGGCTCAAGAATCCCCAGGCATTGCGCCCGGGCACGATGGAACCGAACCAAGGGATCAGCGATGATGACGCCCGCGCTCTTACGGCGTTTCTCATGATGCAGAAGACTTCCGGAGTTCGGGGGGCGAAGAAATGAAACGGAAGCTTTGGATTGCCGGGATCGCAGTGATGGCGATGAGCTCAGGATGCGGGCGGCGCGCGGCGAAGACGCCCGCGCTTCATGCTACGGCCTTCGGTTCGGCGATAGTCGAGTCGAGCGGCGACAAACAGTTGGGAAGCCCAGGCACCGCGCTCCCGCAACCGTTGGTCGTTCAGGTGAACGACAAGGACGGGAATGCGGTGACCGGCGCACTGGTACAGTTTGCCGGGCCCGCGGGGTTGAGCTTTGACCCCCAAAAGGTACTGACCGATTCCAGCGGGCAAGCCACCACGAACGTCACCCTCAGCGGTTCACCAGGCCGCTATGAAGTAACTGCTACGTCTGCGGATTCTGCCGGAAAGATATTCGATCTTAAGGTGACAGAATTGGCTGCGGGGTACGAGGAGCAGCGCGGATACGAGCTTCGCAAAGCCTACTGCTCACGCTGCCACGATCAGGAGTCTACGGTGGAGCAGGTCTCCAATTACGACAACCTGGCCGTGAAGCCGCATTCTTTCAGCAACGGAGATGTGTACAACAAACTCAGCGATGCCGAATTGACGGCGATTATCAACCACGGCGGTCCTGCCCTGAATCGCTCGGCACTCATGCCGTCTTACGGCGGCACGCTGACAAAGGCCGATACCCATGCATTGATTGCATATATCCGCCTCGTATCCGAGCCCCCCTATCGCGCCGCCGGGGTGGTGTATGCAAACAAATAAATCTTCAGATTCGTTGTCGACACGAGGGGAATCGGCAAGTACCATTCTGCCGCCGACGAATCATACCGCGGAGTCGAGCGCTGATGCGACGCTCTGACCTGAATGCCGCTACGAAATCGCATGACATCATGCTGTATGACGTTTTTTAGGAGGAAGGAAATTGATGAAAAGTTACACCATACCGAGTGTGTTCATTTTATGTGCTCTGTCGCTGGCTTTTGCTCCTAGAGCATCGGCGCTCCCCAGCTATGCGCGCCAAACCGGCTTGCCGTGCAGCGGCTGCCACACTACGCCGCCAGAATTAAACCCTGCCGGCCGCCTATTCAAACTTCTGGGATACACGGATAGATCGAAAGGCACCAGCATCGAGGCAACGGGCGACAAGCGGCGTTCGGGCCTGGACATGCTCCAAACGCTCCCTCTGGGAGCATGGTTTGAAACCTCGTTTACAAGCACCAACGCGCCCCAGCCCAACACGCAGAACGGGAACTTCGAGTTTCCCCAGGACATATCGTTCTTTCTTGCCGGCGCCTGGACCTCGAATATCGGCAGTTTTCTCCAGGTAACCTATAGCGCACAAGATGATCACTTCACCTCGGACAACACCGATATCCGTTACGCCAACAAGAAAAAGGTAAACGGCAAGGATTGGGTGTACGGCCTTACCTTGAATAACAATCCGACCGTGGAGGATCTCTGGAACAGTACCCCGGCATGGGGCTATCCCTTCATCGTCAGTGATTCGGCTCCTACCCCCACTGCCTCGACGATCATCAATGGCTCTCTGGCACAGGATGTTGCCGGCATCGGTGCTTTCACCATGTGGAATGATCACCTGTATTTCGACGGGACGATTTATCGCACCGATCACATTGGCAGTCCTCAGCCCACCGACGGAACACCCTCGAACATTAACATCCGCGGCGTAGCGCCCTACTGGCGTCTTGCGTGGCAGGAGAACGGCCGCACGAACCAATGGGAGATCGGCGCCTACGGAATGCACGTGAAATCGACACCTGGAGCGATTACCGGGCCTGAGGATGGTTATACGGACTTTGGGCCGGATTTTCAGTACGACCGAATTTTCGGCAAAGACGTGCTTTCCGTTCGCGGCACGTACGTTCGTGAGAACTCGTCTCTCGTTGCGACTGCGGGCTCGGAAGCGGCAGCCTTCAGCCGGCATCACCTGAATACGGGCAATGCGAACGTCGAGTACCACTACGGAAATCGATTGTCAGGAGCCTTTGGAGCATTCATGACCTCGGGAACCGCGGATCCCGTGTTGTATGCTCCGGCTTCAATCTCGGGCAGCGCCAACGGCAGCCCCAGAAGTGTCGGCTTCATCACCAATGTTTCTTACTGGCCGACTCAGAACCTGGACCTGGCCGCACAGTACACCGCCTACTCGCGCTTTAACGGCGGGTCAACGAATTATGACGGGGTCGACTCACGCTCTGCGAGTGACAATAACACGCTGTATCTGCTCGCTCGGTTCGTATTCTGATTGCCGTCTTAACGCACGTCATGGCTGTGTTTGCCCGGGCAAAGCTGTTCTTGTCCGGGCAAATGCATTCAGGGGGGCAAACCCCGGTCATTTGCCTGGCTTTTTCGGCACGAGCAAGCAAGCGCCCTTCATCAAGACATCCATCTGAGCTCTTCGGAAGCCGGTGGGGTCGTGCTCCTGTTACAAGCCCTCCGCCGCCGTCCCTACGGCACTCCCGTCCTTTATGAGGTTCCGCGTTCCTCACGGTAGAGCGTGAGGCTAAGGATTGCTGCGCCTTTGGCGCGAGCGCCATGCCTTTCGATATCCCCGCGTCTTGTGTGACGAGCAGACTCATTCCCCGCAGTGAATCTGGAGAGCCTATGTTTGCGCTATCGCGCCCGTGCGCGGAGTTTCAGGAAGCAGGTCTTTCGACTCGAACGCCTCGTCACCCGAGCGACGAAGGCTTGTCAACAGGGCTCTGACCGTGGCGGCCTCGCTCAGGAGGACAAAGAGGATGAGGCAAGCGGCGATTCCGATTCCAGGCGATTCAGTTCCGTGGTCTCCCAGGCGCCCAAAGACGAGGTACCTGGGAAACCCGGCGTTATTGGTTAAAATGGCTTCCCGGCAACCGGGCCGCCATCTTCACGTCCTGTTACTTCTCTACGTCTGGCAATTCAGCTGCAATCGAAGTGGCCTGGGCGCTGCAAGCCGGATGTCCCCAGCCGCTCGCGCTCACTCCGACGGGGAGGCCCGACGCATTGGTGATGTCATAGACGATATTGTCGGGCCTGGTCTTGTCGCCGCTTACTCCAGCCGGAACATAATCGAGCTTAAGATTGTTTCGCGTGCGCCATGCGATGTTATGGTCCGCGCAGGAAGAGTCGCCACTGACTCCCAGGGCTCCGATAAGCTTGCCCTGCTTGTTGTAGAGCGCCAGGCCGCCGCCAAACACGTTCACGCCGCCGACGCGTCCGCCCACCATTGGATCGTTCGCCTGCCCGTAGTTCTTCGGATCACCCCCGTAAGCGACGGATGTGTTTACCGGATTGCTGGCTTGCAGGCCGTAAAGACTGCCCCCTGGCTGCACGGCGCTAAATAGATTCGCCGTGGAGAGCGAAAGAGCGGGCAAACTGAAGGCATTCGCGGTATTCGCCTTCTGCGCGGAGATCACGCGGCTGCCGGGCCATTGCGACCCGCGGTCAGCACCTGTAAAAGCTACAGCGCAGACTACGCCGTCGCGATTGACAACCGTGCCCCACATATCCAGATTGAATCCACCGTTTTTCTCATTCCGCGCGGTCGTGAGAGCCGACTTCAGTTGAGCATACGAGGGTAGCCCTGCGCATGCAGGGGCCACTTTTGCGATTTTGCTGCCGGGCGCCTGCGAAAATCCGGCCAAACTCATGCCTGATGCCATCAGCAGCGCAAGAAACCCGCTCTTATTCAAGTACATCGTTCCTCCTGGAAAGCAAATATAAAGTTGAAGTTACGCACTGCGTCGCGACAAGTCAAATCAATTTCTGCGTTCGGTCTTGATGAGGGATCTCCGGCCTCGGCGCCGATCCGCTCGTGATGCAAGGTTCCATAAGAAGCAGGGGTAGTTGCCGGGGTGCGGCCGTCTGGTCTGAAGTTTAGCCCAGACGCAGGATGCAGCTTTGGGGGGTGTTCGATCCCGGGCAAAAAAATCGCCCCCGAAGGATCACGTCTCTTCGGAGGCGCTTGTCTTTCATATAACACAAGATAAAGACGGGGACCAGTAGCCGGCACTGGAGGTCGGTAGCGCGCAGCTACTGGTGATCCCT
>JAJXXG010001298.1:2710-5166 GCA_021781255.1 Acidobacteriota bacterium | reverse complement strand
CGCCCTTTTCGACATGATACCAAATGTTCCAGAACACCGGAAAAAGTCCCAGTTTGTAGCGTCAGGTTCGTGGACAATCAAACGTGGTGTCTCATATTCGGAAACGTCGAGTTTTCCGTCAAGAATCTGGGATGTCCGAAGCCAATCCACGCAACTGGAGTTCTCAGCAATCTCGAAGTTGATCTCTGGCCTCTCCTCTTCGAGGGACGATCCGATGATGAAGACGTGCCGCGTTGTCATGTCGAAAAGCCTCAACAAGGTTTCTTCTCGTCAGCATTGTTCAACTTCAAGGTTCCGTCAAGCAACCTAGCTTTTATGTCCGCCAGAATTGCAAGTGCATCCGCCTTGTTCTTCGCCATGCCCACTTCTGCAACGACATCATCAATGTATTGCTTCGTATTGGACCCCCGATGCACTGACGCTTTTCGCTTTGGGTAATCACAGTACGGCAGCCATACCCCATTCTCCGCTGAGTTTAGATCAATTCCCCAGCAACACAGCTTTCTGCCGAGTGGTGTATCGAACTCCGATACAGGGAAAATGTGGTGCGCTCGTGGTGGCACGTTGGATGGATAGGGACTCGCTCCTAAGCTCTTCGTGAGTGCGTCGGTATCTCGCACGGCTGGACAGGAGGCATTATGCACCAGCAGCCCCTGCTGCCCGACGCGGTAGCAATGATCGCCCTCGACCTCGATATTGTAGACCGGCTCCGGGTCTTCTCGCAGCGTCAGCGATTCCACCACTGGCGTGCTGCCGTTCCATGCCGATAAGCGTTCGCCGCGATGGAGTTCCGACAGCGGCACCCAAGCCTGGCGATCCACGCTCCAGAATGGATGCAACGCCGTCACGCGGATCGGCCTCGGCTCGCCTTCGACCCACAGATCGTATACTACGCCGCGCCAGTGATGGAACCAGCCCGTCACCAGCTGACCCGGACCTGCCTCCAACGGCGGACACGGCTCCACCGAACGCACACACGCCCAGCCCGCCACGCCCATCTCACGCATGTCCAAACGGTGGACGGCCCCTTCCACAATCCCAAGCGCTTGCAACTCCTCGTCGTCCCGCAGCAACACCGCATCCACGCCATCGCCGCCGCCGTAATCCAAGGTCAAACGCCTCCGCTCCGTCAGCCGTTACTGCAAGAAAACATTGTAGCAATCGGCCGTTGCTGCGGAACGTCTCACCTACTGACGGCGTGTGGCAAAAATCAAAATGAACTAATTTGGTGGCAAATCCCTGTTGGAAGGGTGGTCGGAGGGGGCTGATGGAGGGCTGCACCGACCTTCTCTTTGATGCCTGAGCGTGTTGCATTTTTCACGGTGGGGCGCGGGGAGTGTTTGCCGGCGACGATAAAGTTTTGGTACAGGCCGGGTCTGAAAAATCCGGGCGGTGTGTCCTCGTTCTGCCAGAGGTTCGTTGCTGGGGCTGTTATCCAGGGGTTAAAATGGCACGTTGTCATCTCCAGTTTCATCAGAAGGCGATGCTGAACCCTCTTCTACCTTGAGTGGCCCCCAGAACCTAATCTCATAATTATCCGGGCCACGGACCAAAAAATCTCGCTGCCCGTATTCCTGATTCGTGGGGCCACTTTCAAACTCGGCCTGCCGTGAGAGCAGTTCAGCGCAAACGGCATCTACATCCTCAACTCGTATTGCACAACCCACCGCCCAACTCTTCGGCACCAGAGTGACCTCACTCGTTCCTCGGCTCACCACCGCCCACTCACGGCCATCGCCGTAGGGTTGCTGGATCGTGAAGCCCAGCTTGTCACGGAAGTAGTAAGAAGCTGCTTCGACATCTGACACCGGGAATACTGGTGCAATGTAGTCCCTGGAAAATGAGTTATTCATCTGTTACCCCGCTTGTCGCCTTCTCGATCAAAACTGCTGGTTGAATGGAATGGGAGAACGCCCATCTTGGCACCATTGTCTTGCCTGTGGGTTAGCAGGTGTGCCATCTTGGTTGCAAGTCGGAACCGCCATGTTGCCCCGTGGCGAAGCAAGTTGATTGCCAGTTGAAAGCACCGTGACGCATGACGGGCAGATACAACGACTCGCCGCTACCCCTGCTATGTCACCCCGGTGCTGGGCGTTCTGGAAGTAGTTCACGATGTTTTGCTCTGCGTGCGTAGGCGGTTGAGGATCAATCCAATGCCCTGGCCCCAGCACCGCCTCTGCCGCCGCCCGGACTGCGTCGGCCCCTCGCCGCAGGTTGTAGCTCACATAGATTTTGAAGACGTTACTCCCTTCCTCGCACACCAAGGCGACAGAGACGACCGGCGTGCTTCCCGATTGTGGCCTCACTCCGGCAGCATGGGCGATGTTACAGGCGAGCCACCAGAGGTAGTGGCGAACTGAGCGGATATCGGGTGTGCCTGGATCGGCCACCGGGAGTTCTCGGAATGGCAGATGGGGCACAGCGTCCACTTTCGTCTCGTCGTTGTCAGAATGCGT
>JAJXXG010001298.1:0-2700 GCA_021781255.1 Acidobacteriota bacterium | reverse complement strand
CGAGCCACCAGAGGTAGTGTGGGGTACTCGAAATCCCTTCCTCTCGGACGATTCTCGAAGGGGTAAAGCACTGCCTCCGGTAATTAGCCAGACGTGCGGCACAACCGCACTGCGCCGCTCCGGCCGCCTGCCCTGTTTCCGCTTGGCCCCCAGGTGCCGACTGGTTATGAACCAGCAACCCCTGCTGCCCGACGCGGTAGCAGTGGTCGCCCTCGACCTCGATATTGTACACCGGCTCCGGGGCTTCTCGTAGCGTCAGCGATTCCACCATCGGCGTGCTGCCATCCCACGCCGACAAGCGTTCGCCGCGTTGGAGTTCCGATAGCGGCACCCAAGCCTGACGATCCACGCTCCAGAACGGATGCAACGCCGTCACGCGGAGCGGCTCCGGCTCGCCTTCGACCCTCAGATCGTATACTACGCCGCGCCAGTGATGGAACCAGCCCGTCACCAGTTTACCCGCACCTGCCTCCAGCGCCGGACACGGCTCCACCGAACGCACCCGCGCCCAGCCCGCCACGCCCATCTCCGACAAATCCAAGCGATGGATTGCCCCTGCCACAATCCCAAGCGCTTGCAACTCCTCGACGTGCCGCAGCAACACCGCATCCACGCCGTTGCCGCCGCCGTAATCCAAAGTCAAATGTATCAAACGCAGCGACCGCGCATCCGGCAACGGCCCTTCCGCGTCCTCACCCGGCACCGTCAACGCCCGGCGACCCACGCACTTGTTCCGCAGCTCCATCAACCCCTGAATGTTCCACCAGCGCACGCGGTCGCCAAAACACTTGCCAGCCTTCATCTTCAACCAGCATACCAAATCCCCAAAGCCATCGGCAATCGGCTTTTCCTTGGTCTCTACGTCCATCCGCTGCTGCACCACCATCGCCCCGCTTCCCGGCATCCTGCCGCCGCCTGGCATCGCACCCTTGTCCATGCCCGGAATCGAGCGCTCCAACTCCTTACCCTTGGACTCCACCGTCATCACTTGCGTCTGCAACTGATTCGCCAACTGCTTGTCCTTGGCAGAGCCTTTCTCCAGCACGCGCTGCAACACCTCCGACGCTTTCTGCGTCGGACTCGCCGCCACTATCAACACCGGACCCGCACCGCGATCCTCCAACCACACCCGCACCGAGTTGCTCGGGCAGGATGCCCTCCCGCAAGGAATTGGCAAGGCGACTGGGTTTCTCAAAAAGGCGATTCCCACGATGAAGGCGGATCGAATGCTGGGTGAGGCAGACTTGCTCTCCACGAACGGGGATAATCCCAGATGGAATCGACTATCCCTTTGCCCACCGCTGCCGTACACTGGAGCGCATGAAACCTCCGTCTTCTCCGTCATCGTCGAGTCTGGTGCGCGGCTTGGGGCCGTTGATGGCGACGGCTTTGGTCGTTGGCACGGTCATCGGCTCCGGCGTGTTCAAAAAGCCGGCCAAGATTGCCGAGGATATTTCACACTTCGGCTTGGTCGCACTCCTGTGGATACTCGGCGGCGCGTTGGTTCTGGTGGGCGCGTTGGCCTATGCCGAGGTGACGGTATTGCTGCCGCGCGCCGGCGGCAACTACGTCTTTCTGCGCGAGGCGTACGGACGCTTGGCCGGTTTCCTGTGGGGCTGGGTCGATTTCTGCATCATCCGCTCGGCTTCGCTGGCCGCTTTGGCCACGATCTTCACCGAATCGCTGCACGACATTCTTCGCAACGAGGCGTTTCAGCGCGCGGTTGGGTTGCCTTCCGGCACGCATCTCGGATTCTGGCCGCAGCGTCTCGTCACGGTGTCGATCTTGGCGGTCCTGGCGTGGGTGAACGTGCGCGGCGTTCGTTGGGGCGGCATCGTGCAGTTGGTTATCACGCTCGTCAAAGTCGGCTCTTTGTTGGCCATCGCGGTGCTGCCGTTCGTGGTTCTCGCCGGTTGGATGGCGTCGCCGACTCGACCCAATTTCGATCATTTGCATCCGGTATGGCCGGACGATTGGCGTTCGGTGTCGTTGGGCGGTCTCGGCTCCGCTTTTCTCGGCGTCCTGTGGGCGTATCACGGTTGGCAAAACCTCGCTCCCGTGGCCGAAGAGGTGCGCCGGCCCCAACGCAATCTGCCCTTGGCTCTCTTGGGCGGCGTCGCGCTCATCATCGCCTTATATCTCGGTGCGAACCTGGCCTATTCGCTGGTCGTGCCGCGCGACGAGATGGCCAAGCTCGGCCAGACGACGGTGGCGACGGAGTTCAGTTTGCGCTTGCTCGGCTCGCTGGGAGCGGCGGCGGCCTCCGCGGCGGTCATGGCCTCGGTCTTCGGCGCGCTCAACGGCAATCTTCTGGTCGGCCCGCGCCTTTTGTATGCGATGGGCGAAGACGGGCTGGCTCCGCGCCGCCTGCGCGAAGTTCATGCGCGCTATCGCACTCCCGCCCTCGCCATCGCCGTTCTCGCCGCATGGTCGAGCCTTCAGATTCTCACGGTGGCCTTTCTGACCTGGATCGGCGCGTTGGAAGAGAGCAAATCGCACTTCGACCGCTTGACCGATTTCGCCATGTTCGGCGCGGTCATTTTCGAGACGCTGGCCGTCGTGTCGATTTTCGTCTTCCGCCGTCGCTATCCCGATGCCGAGCGTCCGTATCGCTGTCCCGGCTACCCGTTCGTCCCGGCTCTGTACGTCGTTCTCCCCGCGTTCGTGCTGGTCAATATGTTCGCCCATCAGAAGGTGGAG
>JAJXXG010000043.1 GCA_021781255.1 Acidobacteriota bacterium | reverse complement strand
ATGACTGCTGCGGCGATGAAGGGCATGTAGGTAAGCTTTGTGCCGTGGCGCTGTTCGAAGGTGGCTTTGCGCTGTTCGCGCATGCGCACGATGCGCGTCATGTCGATCTTGTAGGCGGTGTGGACGTGCGGGCTGATGCGCATGCTCTCAACCATGCGTTCGGCAATGATGGAGCGCATGCGGGTCAAAGGTACGAGATCAGTAGGCGCCTGCGGTGCGGCGGGCTTTTGGACGAGATCTTTGACCGATGCAGGATGGCTGAGAGCGCGCAGAACGTCTTCTTTGCCGATGCGGCCCTCGGCGCCTGAGCCCGCGATCTGGGCGAGGTCGAGGCCGTGTTCCTTGGCCATGCGGCGCGCGAGCGGCGAGGAGCGGATGCGGCCACCTGGCGCCTGCGGTGCCGCAGCTTTTTGGACTCGCGATTCTGAGACACTCGGCGCCGCCTGCGGTGTGACGGTTTTTTCAACGGGAGCGGCGGCGACGGCTGTGCCGGGTGCGCCGATGACCGCAACAACGGTGTTGACCGCGACCGTGGCGCCTTCGGGGAGCCTGATCTCGGCCAGCACGCCGGCCGCGGGAGCGGGAATCTCGGCGTCTACCTTGTCGGTGGAGATTTCAAAGAGCGGCTCGTCCTTTTCGACCGCGTCGCCGATCTTTTTGAGCCATTTGGTGATCGTGCCCTCAATGATCGACTCGCCCATCTGGGGCATGATGACGTCAGTTGGCATGCGTCTCACTTTCGCGGTTCCATGTTGCGCCGCGCCGCGCGGGGTTCTCAGGGATTATATCGAAGACCGTTCTCGGTTCGCAGTTCTTGGTTTCGAGCGATGTGCTGGCGGTTGGCATGCATGGCTTGATTAGACCGCGACTGCGATCGAATTCCAACCGCGGAGTCATTCGCTGCGAACCACAACCGGCGAACTGTTTCTACGCATTTACGGGACGAGGCTTTGAATGGCGCACGCGATCGATGTCGGGAGGAACCTGGAGCGGCGTGTCTTCGGCCGGAAAAACGGGCGGTGGAGATTCCGGGGAGGGAGAATCGGGCGGGGCAGCAGGAGCCGATTGCACCAGTGCGCGGAGAGCGTCGAGGCTGTCGAGAGCCAAAACCTGCTGGTTGAAGACCTGGCCGAACTGCCGGGCCGCCTGGCTCGCAATGGATTCGAGGCTGGGGAGGGTTTCAGGACGCAAGACTTCCCTTTCGAGACTTGTCACGGGACGATCGGTGATGCCGCAGGGATTGATGAGAGCGAAATCGCGCAGGTCGGTGGTGACGTTGAAGGCGAATCCGTGCGAGGTGACGCCGCGCGCCACGTGAATGCCGATGGCGGCGATCTTGCGTTCTCTGCCTGGCTGGTCCTTGGCTAGTGTCTTGCAGCTCTCATCCGGAACGCCGCACCAGACGCCGGTGAGGCGGCAGATGCGTCCGGCTTGCACGCCAAACTCGCCGCAAAGGCGGATCAGCGCCTCTTCCATGAGGCGCACAAATTCCACCGGGCCCAGACGACTGCCATTTGCATTGCGCAGGCTGCGCAGGTCGAAGATGGGGTAGCCGATGAGCTGGCCGGGACCGTGATAGGTGACGTCGCCGCCGCGGTTGATCTCGTGGAGGGTGACGCCGCGCGCGGCGAGCAACTCGTCGGATGCGAGAACATTGGAGCGGTTGGCATTGCGGCCCAGTGTGAGCACGGGTGGGTGATCGAGCAGCAGCAGCACGTTGCCGATGCGCTCCTGCTGGCGCAGCGTGACCAGCTCCTCTTGCAGGCGAAGGGCTTCGGCGTAGGGGACGCGGCCGAGATAGAGGAACTGGATCATGACCTGCATTGATTTTAGCGGCCGATGAGAACGCGTGCGAGCCGGCTCAATCTGCAACGCGCTGCTCGAGGAGCGGGTAAAACGCGGATCGGACGCGCCAGACTGCGAGAAACCACAGGATGGTGACAAAAGCCGCCATGGGAAGGCCGCTGGGGGCCATCAGGATGTGGGTGAGATCGATATTGACAATGACCGGAGCCAGCAGCGCAAAGCCAAGAGGCACATAACGATTGATGAGCAGCAATATCGCCGGAACAACCTGGAATGCGGCCACAAAATAGAGGTAGTGGGTGATGAACAAAGCGCCGAAGAACTGCCCGGCCGGGCCGGTGGGCATCGGTCCCGCGGGAATGAAGTGAAGGAAGAGGTTCAGTCCGAAGACCAGGAAAATGAGGCCCAGCAGATAGCGGGCGATGGTGGAGACAATTCTCATGGTGATCTCCTTTGTTTGAGGTGAATCCCAAGAGATTCACGCCGCAGGCCGACTTAAGACTCGTCGAAAAGCAAAATTCTCCCTGCAAGAAGTGGGATGGGCGGGGATGGCCTGCGGATTCAAAGGATTAGGGAATCTTGCAGGATCGCGGCGTCTCCGGAAAGCCTGTTTTCGCGGTAAACTAGACTCTGGCAGGAGGACCGGGCGGTCGCTGCCGGACGCTTTGGGGGCAACCCTGAAACGGCCGGGAGAGGAAAGTCCGAACTCCGCAGGGCAGTGTGCCGGATAACGTCCGGGACGTGAGCGTTAAGGCTTACGGACGGCCAGTGCCACAGAAAAGATACCGCCTCGGCTACCCCTCTTCGGAGGGCGTCCCCGAGCCAGCTTGCTGGCGCGGCGCCGGGGTAAGGGTGAAAAGGTGCGGTAAGAGCGCACCGCGCTGGCAGTAATGCCAGTGGCAGGGTAAACCCCACACGGAGCAAGACCAAATAGGGAGGGAAGCCGGAGCCAAGAGCCAGGCGCCGGCTGCGCATCGGCCCGATGCGGCAAGGCGGCTTGAGTAATTGCCGAAACCTCCGGGTAGGTCGCTGATGAGCGCAAGCGGCAACGCGGCGCCTAGAGGAATGACCGCATAAACAGAATTCGGCTTACGAGTCTTCTTGCCGAGTTGCATTCAGCCCCGGTTGGGTAAACTCCCGGCCGGGGCTGACCAGTTTTAGCGAGTCAGTCCTCTACCGGTAAGGCCGACCCGCGGTGGATGAAACCAGGCGTATGATTCTTCGCGGGTTGGGGTCGCTTCGCAACTTCGCAAGTTGGCGGGGATATTCCCGTTCCGTGCCTGCGGGCGGGGCTAAGGTAACGCCGCTGGTCCCGCTGCTATCATCTGACACATGCTGAGAGTGAAGAAGCTGGAGCCGCAAGCGCGGCTGCCGGTGGTGGCGCATCCGGGCGAGGATCTGGGATACGACCTGTTTGCACTGGAAAGTGTGCAACTGGGCGCAAGGCAAACCCTGAAGGTGCGAACGGGGATCGCCGTGGAGGCGCGGGACCCAAAGACAGGCGCGGCGCTGGGCCTGCTGGTGCGCGACCGCTCGTCGATGGCGGCGCGCGGCATTGCGACTACAGGCGGCGTGATCGACGCCGGTTACCGGGGCGAGATTCTGGTGGTGATGACCAACCTGGGCGATGCGGCCGTGGAGCTGAAGGCTGGAGAGAAGATCGCGCAGATGGTTCCGGTGCCCGTGTTGACAGGGCCGGTCGAAGAAGTCGAGATCCTGGAAGACTCGGCGCGGGCGGCCAAGGGATTTGGCAGCTCGGGTAAGTAAAGCAGGGAACAAGCCACCCCAGCGGACAAAGATCGTCCGCCGGGAGCCCCGGCAGGCACCGAGGGGCCTGCGGAACGAGAGAACGCTGCCAGGCGGGATGAAGCCGGAACTACGCCGAAGGCGCATGCGTATCATGAGGGCAGGAGATCATGCTTCTCAGTGAGGCCTTCAAACTCGCGCTGCAATCGCTGTGGGCGAACAAGTTGCGCACCATTCTTACTCTTATCGGGGTAGTGATGGGCGTGGCCTCGGTGATCATGGTCATCACGCTGGTGAACGGCGCCAACCGCTACGTGGCCACTAAGCTTTCGGGCTACGGCGTCGACGTTTTTCAGGTCACGCGCATGCCGAGCGTGATCTTAGGCCCCGAGGAGTACTTTCGCTACCAGAAGCGCAAGATCCTTCGCATTGAGGATTACCAGGCCGTGCGCGAGGGCTGCACTGAGTGTAGTGAGTTGGGCGCGATGCTGGAAAAATCCACGCACGTGGTTTATAACAGCCACTCCAGCGACAACACAGAGATACGCGGCCTGACCTGGGCAATGCTGTCGCTGAACAATATCAACATCGCGCTCGGGCGCGGGTTTACGCCAGCCGACGAGGAGCACGCCACGCACGATGCGATTGTGGGCTACGACATTGTGGACAATCTGCTGGGCGAAGGCGACCCCATCGGCAAAGAGATTCGCGTGGACGGCCTTCCATACACAGTGGTTGGAGTGGGCGAGCGGCAGGGCAAAACGCTGGGACAGTCGCAGGACAACTGGGTGGCAGTGCCGATCACGACGTATCAAGAAGTCAACGGGTACAACGATTCGGTGGACATTTACGCGCGCGTAGCCGGCGGCGCGTCGGGTATGGAGCGGGCCAAGGACGAGGTGCGCGTGTTGTTGCGCACCCGGCGGCATGACGCGCCGGGAAGTGACGACGATTTCGAGATTGAGACCAACGATACCTTTATCGACATCTGGAAACAGATCAGCTCGCTCTTTGCCAGCGTGGTGCTGGGGCTGGCCTCGATCGCGCTGGTGGTAGGCGGCGTGGTGATTATGAACATCATGCTGGTAAGCGTCACCGAGCGCACGCGCGAGATTGGGGTGCGCAAGGCGCTGGGGGCCAGGCAGCGCGATGTCCTGCTGCAATTCCTCATCGAGAGCGCCACCATGGCGGTGATCGGCGGAGCCATCGGCGTGCTGGGAGGCATTCTGGTGGGAAAACTGATTACGATCGTTGTCGGGTTTCCGACCAGCGTGCCGGTGTGGGCCGTCTTTCTCGGGTTGTTCCTGGCCGGCTCGGTAGGCATATTCTTCGGTGTCTATCCGGCCAGCAAAGCCGCCAAACTGGATCCGGTCGTTGCGCTGCGCGCGGAGATGTGAGTAGCAGTACGTGGTCCACGATCACAGAACTAGGGCCTGTCATCTAATTCTCAGGCCATAGCGTTGCGAGCGAAAATCGGGCCAGACGAGGCGGAGGACGAAGGCTTTGGCCATTCCAAGGCGAGGACGACAACGAAGTATGAGCCGATTTGCGCCGCAACCCGGAGGGCTGGGGCCAATTTTCCCGATCTCGGTGTCGCTCGTCGCTAGAAGACACC
>JAJXXG010000768.1 GCA_021781255.1 Acidobacteriota bacterium | reverse complement strand
CATCATCATGCACAGGTGCCGCGCCTCGATCACGACGCCCACGCCCTGCGGCGCGATTGCGGCCTGAATGGCGTCGGCGATCTGCCGCGTCAGGCGCTCCTGCACCTGCAGCCGCCGCGCAAAAACCTCCACGAGGCGCGGAATCTTGCTGAGCCCGATGACTTTGCCTTTGGGAATATAGGCCACATGAACCTTGCCGAAGAAGGGCAGCATGTGGTGTTCGCACAGCGAGAACATCTCGATGTCTTTCACAATGACCATCTCGTCGTAGTCCACTTCGAACATCGCGCCGCGCAGAATCCGCGCCGGGTCCTCTTCGTAGCCCTTGGTGAGGAAAGCCATCGCTTTCTCTACGCGCTCCGGCGTGGCCGCCAAGCCTTCCCGATTCGCGTCCTCTCCGAGACGGCTTAGAATCTCGCGGTACATCTCCTGCGTGCTGAAGCCGCTCAGGCCCTCGTCGGCTTCAAGTGTTCTACGAACTGCTTTAGTTACTGCTATGGCGTGCGCCATTGTTGTTTATCCTTTTGCCGAGCACTCAAAGAAATTATTCTCTGTCTCTTCCACGCGTATCTGCTCCAGCTCGCCTGCGGGCAACGCATCTCTCAACAATTCAAAAATCGCCCTACTTAGATTCTCCGTCGTCGGCACGCAATCCGCAAATATTGGATCGAGATTCAGATTGGCGTGGTCGAATCGGTTCATTACCCGCTCGCGAACCGCTGTGTCGAGCGTCACTAGATCCACCACCATTCCTGTTTCCGCGTTTACCGCCCCACCGACCAGAATTTCGACCGCATAATTGTGCCCATGACCGTGGATGTTGTTGCATTTTCCATACACCGCGCGGTTATCTTCGACCGTGAGCGCCGGCGTATGCAGCCGGTGGCTGGCGCTCAGCATGTAGCGGCGGCCGAAGTACGCTTTCACGCCTCACCTCTGTATTCGGCGAAGATCTCCGGCGTCTCATACACGCGAATCCGGCTCAGCTGCGCGCCGCCGGCAGCCGTGATGGCCGGCTGCAACCGCTGCCATGCTGCAATTGCGATGTTTTCCGTGGTCGGAATTGCGTGTGCGAACTCCGGCGCGTCCAGGTTCAGGTGTTTATGGTCGTAGGCAGCCAGCACCTCACGCTCCATCACGTCTTTCAGCCACTTGAGATCGACCACATAGCCGGTCACCGGGTCGGGTTTGCCCGCAACTGTGACCTCCAACGCATAATTGTGCCCGTGACCGTTGCGATTCGCGCAGCGCCCAAACACACGCTCGTTCTTCTCCGCGGGCCAGGATTCGTTCCAGTAGTAATGCGATGCGGAAAACATTGCCCGCCGCGTCAAGTAAATCATTGCATCTCCCTGAATTAGATGCCGCACTTCGCTCCCGCGCTTCAAGCAGTCGCGGCGGAGTTGCGCGTGAGGGATAGGCTCTGTCCGTCTTTGGCGTACTGGAATGCCGGCGCATCGTCCTGCGCCGCCGGGCTTCGCTCTCGGTTCTTTAAGGCGCGTAGCTCCGTCCCTTCCAGCTTACGCGCTTCAGGATGCGGTGCTGAAACCAGCTTCGATAAAGCAGCGCCACGAACAGTGGCAAACCAAGCGGCGCCATCGCGCAATCCAGAAAGGGAAAATTCGACTTGGCCACGCGCGCATAGAACCGGAAGAGCGTCCGCAGCCAGAGCAACGCCAGTATCCAGCCCGCGCCGAGCCACTCGAGCCCGTGCACTCCCAGCCGCGCATTCCAGAGCAGACGGGCCAAAATCGGCAGTCCAAAAAGAAGAAAAAAATCCAGCGCCCGCCAAACCGCCAGCAGCAGCGCATTATCGAACAGCAGCTTCAGGTTCTTGGTCCAGCCTTCGATCATCGCCCCCGTAGATCGATACATGCGCGCGGCCACGGCGTCGTCAGCATAGCGAAAGCGCAAGCCAACCCTTCGGCGCTTGGCCAGAAATGCCAGTTCAACGTCTTCCAGCACCTTGCCGGCTACGCTGGCGTGACCGCCCAGTTTGCGGTAAGCCTCGCGTTCGACCAGCAAAAACTGCCCATTGGCTGCGGCGATGCGCTGCGCCGGATCCGATACCTTGGCCGGCGGATAGGCCAGAGCCAGCTCGCAAAAGACCAGCGGCATCAGCGACCGCTGCGCAAATCCGCTGACAATCTGCCGCGGGGAGTAGCTCAACATTCCTGCTTTGTGCCGCACCGCCTCGTGCATCGCCCGGCGCAGGTCGCCCGGCTCGTGCTGCGTGTCTGCATCGGTAAAAAGCAGCCAACGGCCCCGAGCCCGGCGGGCCGCAGTCCAAACGGCGTTGGTTTTGCCGGTCCAGCCCGCCTCCAGCTTGTCAGCCTGCATCACCGTTATGCCGGCAAAGCCGCGGGCAATCTCTGCCGTGCGGTCGGTCGAGTGATCATCCACCACGATCAGCTCCCAATCGCGGCCCAGCTCGAAGATCTCCTCAGATTGGCTGACGAGCGACTGCAGGCAGTCCCCCAGGCAGTCCTCCTCGTTGCGCGCGGGAACAATAACCGTCAGCTCAATCAACGCCTCCGGCTCCGGCTGGTCAAAAACCGTTGCCGGCGCGGTTCTTCCGGCCCACTCCCGCCAGTCTGCCGCCGGAGCCTGGCCCTCCGCCGCATCGGCTAAACCGAGCACAGGTTTGTAACCCGCCGACAAAGACCCGTCGTTGGCGGCCCCAGGCTTCAATCCGCCTGCCCCTACCCGATGCGGCTCATCTTTGCTCATCGCACCGTACCGCTTTCTTCTTGCCCTTTTGCTCCGTATTATAGAGATGTGCGGTTTCCTCGTTGCCTTAGTCTGACCCTCCTTCTTCCATTGGCCGTGTTGCCTGCCTGCAACCGCGGCGCGCATCCTGCCCAAACCGGCAAAGTGGCCCCCGACTTCACCGTTTCTGACGGTGCAACTACTGTCCACCTGGCCAGCTACCGCGGGCAGGTGGTGTTGCTGAACTTCTGGGCCACATGGTGCGCACCCTGCGTTGAGGAGATGCCCTCGCTCCTCCAGCTTCACCACGATCAGCCCAATCTCGTTATTCTGGCCGTCAGCATCGACGATGACCCCACCGCATACTCCACGTTCATTGCCCGGCACCACGTGGACCTGATCACGGTGCGCGACCCCAGTCAGTCGGCCCCCCAGCTTTTTCATACCGATATGTGGCCTGAGACCTACCTTATCGACCGCAAAGGCATTATTCGCGCCAAGTATGTCGGCCCGCAGGACTGGACCAGCCCCGAGATCCTCGCCTATCTCAAGACCATGTAAAGCGATTGTCAGTCGTCAGCTCTTGAAGCAGTGGTTCCGTTCAGCAACAGCCCGGGTTCTGACCACTGACAACTGTTGCTATCATTGGAATATGACCACGGTGGAGATTCTCTATCGCTACGTTACGCCGCCCACAGAGCAGGTTGCCCTGGCCTTGGCCCGGACCCGCGACGTCTACGGCATCCGGCAACTCAACTTCGATCGCGCCGCCCGCACCCTCCGCATCGAGTTCGACTCCACGCGCCTCAATGCCGCTGCGATCACCAGGCTTGTCAACGAAGCCGGCCTGGAAATCGCCGAGGAGTTGCCGCTGATTCCCGCGCCCGCCCAGGAAACAGCCGCGCCGCCAACGGCCTGACGCGTGCGTTGCGCCGCCGCCGCAACCTTGGTAATCTGTCAATGGTCCGTTGAAGGGGTTCCATTCCGGAATCCGTGTATATGCGCCCGTAGCTCAGCTGGATAGAGCGACTGACTACGAATCAGTAGGCCGGGAGTTCGAATCTCTCCGGGCGCACCACTTCAAATCAATGAAAAATAGAGCAGCTTAATCGGGGATTCTAAGAAAAGACCCGGGAAGAATATTTTGCCTGGTGGCTGTTTTGTCATTCAGCGTCCAAACGGTGCGTCGCACGTTTCTGTTCAGTAAGCGTTAAAGCGTACCAGTTCCTGCTCAAGTCAACCCACACAGGATTCGTCCTCTCAATCAATCCAATCTTTACCTCGCACTTTCAACCTTTCAATTGCACCAATATTATCACCATTCTATGATAATATCGGTGATATGGAGGCCCCATGCGAGCAACCGTAGCACTGGATGACGCCTTGGTCGAGAAAGCACAGGAGTACTCGGGCGTGACCGAGAGAACCGCCCTGCTTCGCGAGGCCTTGAAGGCCCTGATCCACATTGAGGCCTCGCGCAGGTTGGCTGCGGTCGGAGGAACCGAACCCGATCTCGAACCCATCAGGCGTACGCGAGTCGCGTAGTGATTCTCGCCGACACATCCGTCTGGGTCGACCATCTCCGGCGAAGTGACCAGCAAATGGCGAATCTCCTTTTGACGGGCCAGATCGCCATGCACCCCTTGATCGTCGCAGAGATTGCTCTCGGATCGCTGCGCAACCGCCCAAAAATCCTCGCCGAAATGGACGCGCTGCGTGCTGTGCGAGTGGCGGGGCTCGACGAAGTGCGGCACATGATCGAGGCACATTCGCTCTACTCGAAAGGCATCGGCCTCACCGATGCGCACCTGATCGTATCGTGCCTTCTCACGCCGGGAACGCAACTTTGGACGCGTGACAGCAATCTGAAAAGAGCCGCCCAGGCTCTCAACGTCGCCGCCAATCTGCCCTGAGCCGAAGGCAAAGAGGGAGTGCGCCGGCCAGTTGAGGCAATGGCGATTTGTGATGGAAAGGCCGGCGGGAAATTTACCTGTAGGCCTGCTCATCGGCCCAGTCCCCAATAATCGGGAGCCTGAAGCGCCTGCCATTCAACGCTTCGACCATGCACCACAGCAATATGAGGACAATGGCCAGACAGACAAGACACCACAGACCCAGGAGAATCCGAAGCCCAAGGAACTTGACCAGCGGCATGACAAGGTTCAGGGAAAAAATAAAGAGAAATGCAAAGGCATCGAATACGAGGGACTGCCAGGCGTGGAATCGCACATAGGGCCTCTTGTTGTAGCGCCTGATGGCCAGGAAAAAGAACGCCGGGAGGGGCCCGATGTAGGCGATTGCAGCGATAAAGTTGTCAGAGAGACCGGACTTTTGGGGATTGGGCACAATCCCTCCTTTTTCGAGATCCGGAGCGGGCTATTGGCGTGAGATCTCTCTCGCTGAGGCTTGCAGACAGAATACGCGGGAATCGGCGGCGATTTCCTTTTACGCTTCCACTAACTG
>JAJXXG010001128.1 GCA_021781255.1 Acidobacteriota bacterium | reverse complement strand
CGACAAACCTCCGGTCACGTTGCTCAACCGCGGGCGCCGCTCCTCGGCATCGATCGCCATGGCCAGGAACGTGTTCACCAGGCTCACGGCATCGGCGCCCGCATCGGCGGCTACCCGCGCCATGTGCGCAATCGAAGTCACGTTGGGCGTAAGCTTCACAATCAGCGGTTTCGCTGCAGCGGCTTTGGCGCGGCTCACCAGGTACTCCAGCGACCCCGGATCTGCACCAAACGCCATGCCGCTGGCGTGCACATTGGGGCATGACACGTTCAGCTCGTAAGCTGCAATCCCGTCTGCCTCGTTCAGCCGCTCAATCAATCTGATGTACTCGTCCACTGTGTACCCGAAGACATTCACAATCACCTTGCATTTCGGATATCGCTTCATGGGCGGTAGCTTCCGCGCAATAAAATCCTCCACGCCCACATTCTGCAGTCCGATGGCGTTCAGCATCCCTGCCGCCGTCTGCACCAGACGCGGCGAGGCGTGGCCCGCCATCGGCTCCAGCGAGATTCCCTTGGTGACAATTCCGCCCAGGCGCTCCAGCGAAACAATGTCTTCAAATTCAATCCCGTAGCCAAACGTGCCGCTGGCGGCAATCACCGGATTCACCAGATCGATTCCGGCCAACGAGACTCTCATGTCGGGTTTCACTTGGCGGCAATCTTCCTTTCGTGCTGCGTGCTTTCCTGCTTCATGATAATCGCAGCTCCTTTCCAACCCACATGGAAGGCCTTCACTAAATGCAAAAGGGGCAGCCCATTTCAGGCTGCCCGCTTTATGGCTTCAAGTGTTGGCTGAATCCGTCCCGGTCTGCCCCGGCTATTGACCTCCGAAACCTGACCCCTGCCTCTTACGCTGTTACCGCCTCGCTGGCATCCACCTTCACCGGGGTCAGCCATCCAAAGCGGTCCGATTTCAGGCCGTTGGCAATGCCGAAGAACTCGTCCGCAATCTTCTTCGTAATCTCGCCGGGCTTCCCGTCGGCAATCACCACGCGATCGACGGAGCGAATCGGCGAAACCTCGGCCGCCGTACCGGTAAAGAAGACCTCGTCGGCGATATACAAAAGCTCGCGCGGAATGGGTTGCTCGACCACCGTCATGCCCAGGTGCCGCGCGATGGTCAGCACGCTGTCGCGCGTTATGCCCGACAATGCTGAGTTGGCCAAAGGTGGCGTAAGAACCACGCCGTTGCGCACGACGAAGACGTTCTCGCCCGACCCCTCGCTCACCAGCCCGTGCACATCCAGCGCAATCCCTTCCTGGTAGCCGTTTATCTCTGCTTCCATGTGGATCAGCTGCGAATTCATGTAGTTGGCGCCGGCTTTGGCCAGCGCGGGCATTGTATTCGGGGCCAGCCGGTGCCAGCTCGAAACGCACACGTCAGCACCCCCGTGGCCGGCGATGTACTTGCCCCACGGAAAGTTGGCGATGTAGACCTCTACCGGCGACCCCTTGGGGCTTACCCCGATTTCTCCGTAGCCGCGAAGCGCAATTGGCCTGATGTAGCACGGCGCCACGCCGTTCGCCTCAATCACATCAACCACTGCCGCGCAAAGTTCCTCAAGTGTGAACGGAATCTCCATGCGGTAGATCTTGGCCGAGTCCAGCAGCCGCTGCATATGCTCCGGCAACCTGAAGACCGCCGATCCGTGCGGTTGCCCGTAGCACCGAATCCCCTCAAACACGCTCGATCCGTAATGAATCACGTGGCTCATCACGTGAATCGTTGCCTGTTCCCAGGGAATCAGGTTGCCGTTGTGCCAAATCTTCTCAGTGGTTTGTATGGGCATGGGGACTGAAAAACTCCTTCATTTGCGCAATTCGCGCACTTCTAAAAGGGTGTCATGCTTTGGCATTTGCTGGCAAGCGCCGGGTTCTTCAATCGTCACTACCGCACCTGACCCCTGACACCGGAAACCTGATCCCTGATTCTTTCACCAGGGCAGCGTCTCGCCCATGTGAAAAAACCCTCCCGTGGGCCCGTCGTCCGGCAGCGTGGCCAGTGCGGCGCTCGTCTTGCCGCCTTCGCTCAACTCCATCGGTGCATCTGGACCGCCCATGTCCGTCTTCACCCAGCCAGGGTGAGCCGAGTTCACCTTGATCTTCGTATCGCGCAAATCATACGCCAGGTGCACCGTAAATGCATTGAGAGCGGTCTTCGAGGCGTCGTAGGCAAAGGATTTTGCGTGATAGTAGGTCGAGTTGGGATCGGCGTTCAGCGACAGCGACCCCAGAATGCTGGAAAGATTCACAATCCGTCCCGCCGGGCTCTTCCGGATCAGCGGCAACAGCTTCTCCGTCAGTGCCACATGCGCAAAGAAGTTGGTATCAAACACCTTGCGCAGCACCTCCATCGGCATATCGGCCGCCCGGTGCTCCGGACCCGTCCACGGAAGCCCCCCGCCTGCGATTCCGGCATTATTCACCAGAATGTCCAGCCGTCCGTAGCGCGAGTTGAAGTAGTCGTACGCCGCCTGATGGCTGGCGGGCTGCGTCGTGTCGCACTGCAGCATTGCTGCGTCGGCCCCGGCCGCGCGCAGCCTTTTCACGGCCTCTTCGCCTTTTGAGGCGTCTCTCACTCCAATCACAACCTTGGCCTTATCTTTCAGTTCCAGCGCTGTCTGGAACCCCAGCCCGCGATTTCCGCCCGTAATGAATGCAATTTTCTCTGGCATAAGTTCAGTTCCTCCTGTTCTGCTTTGGCTTCGCCAAACATATCGACAGGTGCAAGCGGTCTGAAACTTCCTCAGGTGCCGGCTGCCCCAGCGAGGTTCTTGTTTTTTGCTGCCAGGGCGTGGTTACTCATTCACCTGCTGCATGAACGATACTCTGTCTATGGGAGCTTTTCTCAAGCCGAAAAGTGGAAATCCGGACACCCTCACCATCTCCCCGGGTCCGCGCATGAAAGCCGCCCTCCTGCTGGCCATCGCCGCTGATGTGGCCCAGATTGCAGTACTCCCATTATTCATCGAAGGCTTTGCATCGCCCGCCGATGACCTGCTCGATCTCTGCATCGGTGGCATACTGACCTTCCTTCTCGGCTGGCACTGGGAGTTCTTGCCCTCGTTTGCCGCCAAGCTCATACCCGGTGTCGATTTGGTTCCCCTCTGGACGCTGGCTGTCGCCAACGTCTATCGCAAAACCAGGCCGCGCGTGGTCGCAACCATCGACGGTAGAGAGCAGGATCCTTCAGGCTCCTGACTGGAACCGTCGAAGACACGCGGTTCTATGGTTTTCATTTGTGCGGGGGCTTCTTCGCATGCCTGAACTTCGTTTCCGGCTCAGTCGAACCAATGCGATATCCCTCAGCCTCGGCCGACGCCAGAGCCGCCTTGACGGTGTTGCTCAACTCTCTCACCGCGTCGCGGCTGGGCGTATCCTCGCCGGCAAGGTTCAGCAGCGAGGGAATGAGCAGCCACCAGAGCAATTCCTCGTAGAGTTCGCGAATGAGATAGAGGTGGCCCTCCGATTCGTGGACGCCGCAGAGCCAGCGAACATCGGGATCGAGCCATAAACGATGTGCGAGAACTACCCTTTCCTCGCGGAGCTGTGCGGATGCCTGTGTTTCCGGTTGCTGGGCCGCTGTTTCGGCTGCGGGCGCTTCGCTCTCAAGCGGAGGTGCAACCTCTTCCTGAGTGGCGACGCCGGCGCCGGTAAGCAGCAGCACCTTGATGCGCGCCGCGACGCGCCACGCCTCCTCGCCTTCGAAACCGAGTGCGGCGAAGGCCTGGGCAAATGGCTCGCGGAGTCGGAGGCGATCGAAGAGATCGAGAGCTGTACGCTCGGGCTCGACCGCATCGATCGTCTCGGCCAGGAACTCCAGCGTGCACCAGCCGAGGACCGGGCCCCACATGGCCGTGGCCGTAAATTGCGGACTTGGACTGGGCAACATGCGGCGGGCGGCCGCGGGCCACGGAGCCGGGAAGAGCGCCTCGACCTGAGGCAGGCGCATGGCGGCGCGAAGACGCCGGCTGAAATCCCGTGCCAGCGGCTCCGGTTCCTCCAGTTCGCTGCTCAACGGCTGGTTGTCCTCCCGCAGACACGCAGCGTAGGCAACCTGGGCCGCGCGCAGAAACTGCTCGCCGCACTCCCATGCGTATTTCAGGAATTGACTCCGATGCCGTTCGGGTTTTCTGGCGCCTTCGGGAGTAACAGTGCCAGAATGTTCGGCAAGGTCGGCGAGGAGCCGTACAAGGCCGGGGTCGAGGAGCTTGCGCAGCGCATTGTGGACGGGTTGAAGCTCCAGATTAACCATCTCGTCGTCAAGCGAGGGAACGCCGCGCCCATTGAGCCAGTCGCACAAGCGATCCCAGGGCTGCTCGGCCGTAGGCTGTAGTTCGCGCCAATCGAGGAAGACGTGGCATTGGTAGGCATGGAGGCCAAGGGTGAGGCCGTGATCGAGCAGATCGCTCGCTCGGCGCAGATATTCGAGGCTGGTCAGCGAGTCGCGCCAGGCAAACACAGCGCCCCGGTCTCCGCTCAGGCCCAATCCTTCGGCCAGGCGTCGCTGGCGTAGCTGGCCCGATCCCTTATCGGCAAACGCGGCGGATAAATCGATAGTTCCGTGCGCATCGGCATAGCGGTTGTTGTAGATGACCAAAGCGCGCTCGCCGCCGTTGCGGTTGGAGTAGGCGAAGACATTCTCGTTTACCGTGCCGTTGGCGGCGTAAAAATCGTAGAGCCGGAAGTTGCCGCTTTCTGCAAAGAGCCAGCGGCGCTTGAGCAGCGGCGCAATCTCGAGCTCGTGGCGCTCGACCATCCAGTGGTCGGGATTCTCCTCGTAGCGAGGCCAGCGGTACTCCATGCCGTATTTTTCGGTGAACCCTTCGATCTGCCCGTGGCCGAACATGGGCAGGCCGGGCAGCGTGGACATCATCACCGCAACACCGAAGCACTTGTCGCCCTTGCCGAACTGGTCGATCGCCGTGCGTTCGTCGGGATTCGACATGAAGTTGACGTAGCGCTTCATGATGTCGGGATCGAATTCGATCGTGTTTTTAATGACCGAGCGGTACTTGGCGTTGTCCTCGTCGCGCAGCATGTTCATGAAGGCGCTGTTGTAAACGCGATGCATGCCGAGCGTGCGAACAAAGTACCCCTCCATGAGCCAGAAAGCCTCAGCCAGCAGCAGCGTTCCAGGAACCTCTGCGGCCACGCGATCCACTACCT
>JAJXXG010001153.1 GCA_021781255.1 Acidobacteriota bacterium | reverse complement strand
CTTGAGGTCCTATCGGCCCTGTGGCTCCCTGTGGCCCAGTTGCCCCCACGGGTCCGGCAGGACCAATCGGACCCTGAGGTCCCTGGTTTACGAGCGTAACGTCGAGCACTGCGGGGTGTGCGGTCTGGTCGTTTTCCTTGCTGTCGAGTAGCAGATTGCCAGAGGAAGAGCTGAGAGCGAAGCCATAGTTAGACGACGGCGTTGTGACCCAAGCCTGCACCTGCGCGGTCACGTCGATTGCGACGTATTCGCCGGCAGTGGATACAGCGGCGGACCCGATCGAACTGCCGAGGGACGGCATCGAACTGTAGGTCACGCCGGATTCCGTCCAAGAGGACGTTCCGGGCTGCACCGTGACTGTCCCTGCGGCATTTACGCGATTGACGAAAACAAAGAGTGTCGCACTCTCGACCTGTGAGGCGACGGTACCGGTCGGCAGCGAGCGCAGGCTGAACTCCACCAGCGCAGTGTTGCCGTTGCCCACATATAAATTGCTGAGCGATCCCAGGTTCGTCGACGGGCGCGAAGCATCCACCGTGGCGTCTGCCACCACCTGCAACTGCGCCCCAAAAACAAGCGAAGTGCAAGATGCAAACAGAAGGAATATCGCAAACAAGCGCACACGAAGGCCGCTCATCATAACTGGAGCTCCTGATACTTATATTTACTTTTTGCAGTACGGGACAAGGATCGGAACAAACCAATGCGTGCTTGGGATGACCGCACGTCTCTGATTACTTAGGGGATCTAATTTCTGTTTTGAAATGCTTCCTGACACAATAGGTGAGACTCAAAGTCTTGTCAAAACAAAAAAACAAAACACCTTAAAATGAACAAGCAGTGGCCGGATCCCAGGTTTCGCACGTAACCGAGTGCGGATCTCGTGGTGAGTGGGGTGCCCGGCAAAATCTGTGTAGAAGAAACCTGCAAACCGGTGCCGCGTAACAGCATGGATTCTTCGGTACCTGTTCTATGCAATAAACCGGGAATTCCAATTCCCGGCTATGCCGTATTACATTCCCTGTTCGGATTTCTGGAAAACCACTAAATTCGCCCTGAATGCCTGCAAAATCAAAGGATCTCGAATTCATCTTGAGTGGATAGGCGCGAAATTCCCTGTATTTTTCCCTGTTAGCAGGGAAATTGGGCGGAGACGGGTTCGCGATGGACTCCCTCCCCCGCCAGCGAGTCTCCCGGTTCCCGCGCTTCCAGAGAAAATGCCATTCAGACCCGTTCTCTCGGCCCTTTCTGCTAAAAAGATCCACTGGAGAAATTCTCTCCAGCGCCATTTCCCCTCACGTTTTCCAGAATTCTCCGATGCACATTCTGGCAGTCAAACTTTCGCCCGCCTTGGCCACTGGTGACTCAGACATTCCTTACGTGGTAGGTGTTCTAGTGGCGTGAACAGTTAGCTGACGGGGATATTCGCCTTTTATAGATCATCGCATGGCAAAGCGAACAGGTTGATCACTTAGGTCTTCGATCCCAGCATATTCCCGGATGCGCGCGGTCGTGAAAGGTACTCGAAAGCGTCCTTCCTAGTGACGATTCTGCTAAGCACGCGGTGCGGATCATTACCTGGCCGGATGGTATCGGCAGCAACGAGACCGCGTTGGAGACTGTTTGCTGGAAGAAAAGTTGCTGTCTCTTTCGATTCTGCAGCGGGAGGTGAAATAGGTGGCAATTTGGTTCGCGGTTTTGTCAGGGTCAAGATCTGACCCAATGTTGGTGCATTGCGAACGCGCAGAATCGGCAGCATCTTTGCCTCCGGAATACCTAGCCAATCGCGGAGCGCCGCCGGTATCGATGCGTGATCGTAGGGCGCGACTATCTGAGGCAGATTGGTTGTGACTGGCTGCAGGGTTTTTATCTCGGCCATCCCATGTCCGCCGAACAACTGCTGCAGCATCCGGAGCGACGTGGAGCGAGCGGTGAGCAACACCCCGCCTAGGCAAAGGGACATCTCGCGATCCACTCGGCCTAAATGACGGCTGCGATCAGGAGACCGACTTGAGATAGTCGGAGCGAAGAAATCCGACGGGTAGCTCAGCCGCCGCTGTCTCTGACGGAAGAAAGACGCGAAAACAGGTTACGGTGCGGTCTTGATAACGCTCGCTGCGAAAGGTGATTCGCCCCTCGTATTTCTGGACGATTCCCTTGCATATCCATAGGCCGAGGCCGGTGCCCTTGATTGACTTGGTGCTGAAGAAGGGCTGAAAAATACGGGAAGCGTTTTCTGGCCGGATTCCCACGCCCGTGTCGAAGATGGAGACGGCGACTCCCTTGCGGCCCGTGGCGGCGTCTGTTGTATCGAGCACCCGAATTCGCAACCTGCCTCCATTGGGCATTGCCTGCACCGCGTTTCCAATCAGGTTGAGGAAGATCTGTTTGATCTCGCTGGGGTAGCCGCACACGACCCGGTGCGACGTGAATCGTCTCTCCAGCACAATTCCTGCTCCTTCGAGAGTGCGCGCCTGCAGCTGAATGATGTTCTCAACAACATCCACCAGAGACACCGTGCCAGGCTGCTTCGATTCGCGATAGAAGCTGAGGGCCTGGCGGGTGATATGGGCGGCGCGCTCAAGTTCGCCCTCGGCAAGAGCCGCGTAGGACTGCGCTTCCTCGTCGAGCGACGGGTGCCTGCGAAGAAGATAGAAGGCGTTGGTAATCGCCTCCATCGGATTGTTGATTTCGTGGGCGATGATGCCCGCCATGCGTCCCATGGCGGCGAGGCTTTCGGCTCGCCGCAAGGCCTCCTCTGCGCGCAGCTCTCCGGTGATGTCGCGGTTGATCTCGAGAACAGCGTTGCTTTGGCGGTCGAGAACCTTTCGCGTGGCAACAACAACTTCGCGGCCGTCGCGCGTCCGCTGGTGAAGCTTTCCCCGCCAGCTGCCGTTGGAACGCAGAGACTTTTCCACGTCGTCTTGGGAGACAGGGAAAGTGGTCTGGAGCAGAGAGTGGATGCTCTGGCCCATCGCCTCATCGCGAGTCCAGCCGTACAATTCCTCAGCGCCCGCATTCCAATAGCGGATGGCGCCGTGGACGTCGCGCACCATAATTGCCTCGGAGGCCAGTTCGAGCAACTCGGCGCGCTCGCGAAGTGCGTTCTCCAACAGACGCAAATGCGTGACGTCAACGAAGACGCCGACAGCGCCGCGGATCTCTGCGTCCCCAGCCGTAAGCGGGCTGGCGCTGGCGAGGATGTACTTCTGCTCACCCTCTTCGCCGGAGCGAATCTCGGCATTGCCAACCGGCTCATTGCGCACCGCGCGCTGCATGATTTCGCGCGGCGCTGCGAGTGATCCTGACATGCCGGTGAATTTGCCGGAAGGCTCAGACGAATTCGGGTCGCCGCAGAAGATGGCGCGGAAGGCCTGATTGATGGTCATGTCTTCGCAGGAGGGACTGGTGGAAATTGCGACTCCGACAGGCAATACCTGCATGATGGTCTCGAGTTCCTGCAGGCGCTCTTCCATCTGCTGGTTCAGGAGACGGATTCTTTCCTCAGCGGCGATCTGGCCGGTGATATCTGTACCCGTGCCGAACCACCGGACAAGGCAGCCCTGGGAGTCAAAGATAGGAACGGCCCGGCAGAGGAACCAGCGATATTTGCCGTCTCGGGTGCGCAGAGGGAAGGTGTCTTCCCAGGAGCTGAAGTTCGCTTTGGCTTCATTGATTCCACTCTGGACGCGCGCATCATGATCGGGATGACGCAGATGGCTCCAGCCGATTTCCTGGAGCGTCTCCATTGGGACTCCGGCAAAGTCGCACCAGCGCTGGTTGTACCAGAAGGCTTTACCGTTGGTATCGGCCATCCAGGCGAGCTGCGGAATGCAATTTGCCAACGTGCGGAACTGCTCTTCACTTTCCTTGAGCTCCTGCGTACGCTCGTCGACGCGCAGCTCCAGTTCATTGTTGGCGCGCTCGAGGAGCCGTGTTTTTTTATGCAGGTCGACAAATACCGCGACCTTGGCGCGCAGGACCTCGGGAACCACAGGCACGGGAATATAATCCACCGCTCCGCGGCGATAGCCTTTGATCATGTCGGACTCGGAGAGATGGACGCCGGAGATGAAGATGATTGCCGTCTGCTTGAAGCGGGGATGCTGACGAATCATGTCGGCGAGCTCGAAGCCATCCAGCTCAGGCATGCTTACATCCATGAGGACAACGGCGACGTCGACTTTCATAAGGACTTCGAGCGCCTGCCGGGCGGAACCGGCCCGGATGAGGTTTTCCCCCAGGTCGGCCAGAATGGCTTCATAAGTAAGCAGTTTTCCCGGGTGGTCATCCACCATCAGGATGTTGACTTTCTCCTCATAGGTCATGCGAGGCCGATCTCCCAAGGTCATAATTACCGGTGCAGCCAGGTGCGCAGCGCCGAAAGCAGTTGTTCCGTATTGACAGGTTTTGCCAGGTATTCCGAAGCGCCAGCTTCGAGGCACTTTTCGCGATCTCCCTTCATGGCCTTAGCGGTGAGGGCAATGATGGGGAGGCGGCGAAGCGCCGGATTCTGTCGAATTGCCTGCATCGTCTCATAGCCGTCCATCTCCGGCAGCATAATGTCCATGAGGACGATTGCAAGATCAGGGGTTGATTCGATAATTGTGATTGCCTCGCGGCCGGTTCCGGCAGTCAGAACCGCCATGCCCCGCCGTTCGAGAACACTGCTGAGGGCGAAGATGTTGCGGATGTCGTCGTCAACGACGAGCACTTTGCGTCCAACCAGAGCGTCATCGGTGTCGTGGAGCCGGCCGAGCATTCTTTGCCTGTCGGGGGGAAGGTCGGCTACGACCCGGTGGAGGAACAAGGCAGTCTCATCGAGAAGTCTTTCGGGAGACTGGACGTCCTTTACGACGACGCTTCTTGCGAGGGAAGTGAGTTGCGCGTCCTCACTGGGGGTCAACTCCCTGCCCGTGAAGACCACGACAGGCAGATCTGCCAGCTCTGCGTTGCTGCGGAGCGCTTCGAGCACGTCGAATCCACTCATGTCGGGGAGGGTGAGGTCGAGCACCACGCAGTCGTGAGGCGACTCAGTGAGAATCTGCAGGGCCTCGCGGCCAGACCCGGCGCAGGTAATCTCGACGTCGTCGCAACTCAGCAATTCACGGATGGCGGTTTGTTCGCTGGTGTTGTCTTCCACGACGAGCAGACGCTTGCGGCGCGGCATTGCATACTCCTT
>JAJXXG010000669.1 GCA_021781255.1 Acidobacteriota bacterium | reverse complement strand
ACCTGCGGCCGATGCGCAGATCAAGGTCAGCGAATCCACCTTGCCGATCGTGCGCCAGCAAATCAATACCCTCGAAACCCAGTCATTCAGCTGGACCGGGCAGGTATGGCCGGGACAGACCATGGACTGGCAGGTGCAGGAAGAGGAAGACCAGGGAAAACGCCAGGACGGCGAAGCGCCGCGGACCTGCGGACCTGCCGGGTTGCGAAGGCAATGCTCCTGAGGCGCTTGCGTCGTGGGGTAACAGGCTCATGGCAGAAGGCGCAGCGTGTGCTGCGTTTGGGCTGCTACGGCTGCCGGGGTAAAGGGCAGCGTGAAGGTGGTACCGTTGTACCAGTCGATCCACTGGTCGCGGAAGTAGGGGCTGAGGGGGTTGCCGCTCTCGCCCAGCACGATGTTCTCAGTGGAGCCATCGATGTTGCTCCAGTCGAGTGTAAAGCGCTGGGAGGGTCCAAAGGCGCGGCCCACCTGCTTGACGGTGGTGGTGTCGCCGCTGAGGGGATGCGTACCAGTGCCGGCGATTCGACTGACGAGCGGCAGGAGCCCTGCCAGCGGATGTTCCAGATCGATGACATGCCAACTGCCATAGGCCCAGCGGCTGACGTCCTTGGGAGCCTTGCCTTGCTCCATGCCTTCGCGGACCGCCTCAGTGAGCAGTGCGTCCCAGTCTTTGTAGCCGGGCGGCAGCCACTCCTGTTTGGCGTTCATCACGATTTCTTCTTCGGCAAAGTCTGACTCTGACCAGTGGTACTCCTTGGCTTCCTCCTTGCCCAGCCTGGGTTTAAGAATCAGCGGCCACAAGGCCTTGCGGGTCTGGGTGACCAGCGAAGCGGCGGCCGAGTCGGCGGTGAGGCGGCCATCCCATCGACGCATCAGGTCAGCGGCTTTGCGCAGGCGCTCGTCGGTGCCGTCGGCGTGGTCAATGGCGTAGGCAAAGCGATGGGCGAGCTCCTGATCCACTTCGCTGTAGATGTCAGTCTGCACGGCCAGCATGTTCTCGGGCTGCAGCATATCGCGCCCCTGCAGGGCCTTGTAGATGCGCTCAATCCGATATGGATTGACCCACTCCAGGGACAGGGGATAGGGCGACTTGCTGGTGGTGACGCGGGAGTTGGCGGTGGCCAGGAAGCCCGAGGGCGGGTCCACGGCGCTGGGCATGTCGCCGAAGGGGATGTAGCCCTGCCACTCATGCGCGGCGTCCTGGATGGGCACGCCGATCAGCCCCGCCGGGCGCAGCGGAACCCGGCCCACGGCGTGGTAGGCAATGTGTCCCTGATCGTCGGAGTAGACCACGTTTAGCGTGGGCCAGCACCAGTCAGCCAGCGCCGCGGAGAACTCCGTCCAGTTGGACGCCACGTTCACGGCATAGATGGGCAGCAGGTCGAGCGTGGGGTCATAGAGAGTCCACTTGAGGGAGATGGGGCGCGTTTCCCGGGTGAAGATCGGGTTCAGCAGCGGGCCGTGAGCCGTGGATTGCACATCGAGCGTGACGTCTCTGCCGCCGCGGACGTTGATGACTTCATGGTCCACGGCGAGGGGCTTCCATGAGCCGTCGGCTGCCTGGTAGTTGCCCTTTCCGTCGAGCTTTTCCACGTAGAGGTCCTGCACGTCGGCGTAGAGCGCGGTGAAGCCCCATGCCACATGGTCATTGTGTCCGGCCACGACGAAGGGGGCGCCGGGAAGGGTGACCCCTGTGGCGTGGTAGCCGGGAGCGCGCAGATCCGCCATGTACCAGATGTTGGGGATGCTGAGCTCGAGGTGCATGTCATTTGAGAGCAGAGGCTTGCCGCTGGCTGTGTGGCGGCCTGCGATAACCCAGTTGTTCGAGCCTGGCGAACAGCCCGCGCAGTTGTCCCTGCCCAGAAGGGCGTGCAGCGAGCTGAAATTCTCGTGTGGGTCCGCTCCTGCCTCGCTGCGGTCGTCTTCTTCGTCATCGCTGGATGAGGAGGCAGGCTCCGGGTGAGGCTTGCTCAGGTCCAGGAGCTCGCCGGTGGGCGGGCGATCGCGCCATGAACCAACCGGATAGAGATCCGCCTCCAGCTTTGGGCTATTCAGTTTGGCGGCAACGCGCTCGCGGGCCAGCTTCACGTCCCAGTGGGTATCCAGGGTTCCCACCATCATGGTGAGGATGCTGAGGGAGTCGCCGCCGGTCCATGGCTCGGGGCGATAGTGCAGAAGGCGGAACTCGGGCGGGAGCGAGTCCCGGTGCTGGTCGATGAAGAGATTCACGCCGCGGGCGTAGGCGTCGAGGCGGGCGCGCTCGGCGGCGGGCAGGTTGCCATAGATACGCTGGGCGGATCTGCGATATTGCAGAACCCGCTGAGCGCGGTCATGCTTGACCAGCGACGGCCCGAGGATCTCGGCCAGATCGCCGTTGGCGTTGCGGCGCAGGAGGTCCATCTGCCAGAGCCGGTCCTGCGCGGTGACATAGCCCTGAGCGACAAAGAGGTCCTGCTGCGTGGTCGCATCCAGGTGGGGCATGCCGTGCGTGTCGCGGCGAACGGTGACGGGCGCGGACAACCCGGCGAGGTGGAGGTCGCCATCGAGCGCGGGCAGGGCGGCTCGCGTGGCGGAGCGGAGCCAGAGAACGCTGCCCCCCGCGGCAAGCAGCAGGAAGACCACAAGGCCGCTCCCGGACCAGAAAAGAATGCGTGGCCAGCGGAGCTTGCGTTTGCGGGACGGGGAAGATCTCGTTCCAGTTGTTTGATCTGCGGTGTCTGGGTCAGCCATCGGTTACGAACAGGATACCGCCGCGAGCGCGCCATGGGATGCAGAAGTGAAGAGCGGGCCGAGAAGATTACCTGAGCGGATCATAGGGCCGTCTTTTCCGGCGGGGAGATGGTCAGCGCGGTGGCCTGGCCGCGGCCGTAGATCCCCAGCAGCACTAACAGCAGCAGCAGAACGACGGGCAACACCAGCAGGCTGCCTTCGGGGCCGTTGGAGCCGCCGCTCCACAGGACGTTGCCGGCCGGGGTGGTGGTGAGGAAGTGGCCCTTGGGGGCCATGCCGCTGTCGGCTGTGCCGTAGAAGAAAGTCTCTGCCCAATCCCATGCAGCATGGCAGCCGATGGCCCACCAGGCCGAGCCGGTAAGCCGGATGCTGACGCAGAAGACAAAGCCGATGAAGCCCGCGGCAAAGATTCCGATCCAGGACTCTCCCGTGTTGCCGGTGTGGATGAAACCAAAGGCCGTGGAGGTGACCCAGGCCGCCTGCCAGAAGCCCGAGCCGGGGGCTCGTTTGAGGTGCAGCAGCAGACAGGGGCCGAGACCCAGCAGAGCCATGGCATACACACCGACAGGGCCATTGGCTTTGGTATTGAAAAGGCCCACTGCGCAGAAGATGCCGATTGTGCCCAGCGCCCACCAGAAGTTGATGCCGCGCGTGAGCGTGGATTGCAGGTAGCCGCGAAAGCCGCCCTCCTCACAGAGGCCGACGAGAAGAAAGCCCATGGCCCAGAGCGCGGCAAACTCGAACACCCGCCCACCGGTGAGTGCCGCGGGACCAAAGTGGAGCCAGCCTCCCCAGGCCAGAGAGCCCACGAGGACCGAGAGCGCGGCAAACCCGGCCACCAGACCGCTGAAAAAGTGCGTCAGGCGGCGCGGGCCAGCCAGGTTGTAGTCCAGGATGCGGCGATGCTCAATGAGGGCAACGATGGCTGCGGCTGCCAGGAGCGACAAGAAGAAGGTGCCCTCCTGCAGGATTGTTGTGCCCGCGGAGAACGGGTCGAGCTTGAGGTGGAGCGCCCGTCCGATCCGCGAGAAGGCCGAACCGAGAAGAAGGAGAAACAGGAAGGTCAGGACGAGAAACATCAGCACCGACCAGCCGGCGCGGAGACCTTGGCCGCCGATGAATATCCAGCGCAGGCCATAGTAGGGCACAACATCCTTGGCGGGCTCCAGGACGGGAGCGGCAGACTCGGGCCAGCTCTGCTCGTCGCGGAAGGGGACGATCGGGGCGGGTTCCGGCGCCTGGGGCGGGTTCTTGGGCTCCATCACAACTCCTCTGATTCGAGACAGTTTTTCCGTTTTGAGCATTCTACTCAAGAATTCCGGCGGAGGCGTGGACGGAACGGCAGGAGGGGGCCTGGAGGCAGCTTCTGCCGGTTTTGGGCCCATACTGCGCCGGGGGTCTCCTTGACACAATCGGCCCCGCCCTTGATGCTTAACTTTCCGGTTTTTTCAGAATTGGATTGCAGTGCAGGGAGCGGTGGGTTTTGCAGGTTCGCGTCTTTTATCACGACAAATGCTTTGACGGAGCTTGCTCAGCCTCGCTGTTTACGCGGTTCCATCGGGAGTGCATCAACGCGGGGGCAACCTACGCGTATCACGGTCTGGTGCACCGCGCCGGAGCGCTCTTCGATGAGAGCGAGTTCACCGGCGACGAGAACGCAATCGTCGATTTCAAGTATTCCGCGTCTCCCAGGATCACATGGTGGTTCGATCACCATCTTTCGGCGTTCCTTACGCCGCAGGACCATGAGCACTTTCTGGCCTGCCAGCGCGATCCGGCCTGCGCCATGCGCAAGTTCTTCGATCCCAAATACACCTCCTGCACCAGTTTTCTGGCGCATATTGCATCCACGAAATTCGGGTTCGATACCGCGCCGGTGGCCGAACTGATTCACTGGGCCAACATTGTGGACGGCGCACTCTACGAAAGCCCGGAGTCGGCTGTGGAGATGGCTGCCCCGGCCATGAAGCTGACGCTGATCATCGAGTCCACACAGGACCCGGAGTTCATTCCGCGGCTCATTCCGCTGCTGACCGAGTTGCCACTGGCCGAGGTGCTTGCCCAGCCCTTTGTGTCCGGCCTGCTTGCGCCCCTGCTGGAGCGGCATCAGCAGTCCATTGAGCTGATCCGGGAGCGCAGCGAAGAGCGCGACGGCACGATCTTCTTCGACATTACGGATCACCTGCTGGAAGGCTTCAACAAGTTCATCCCGTACTATCTGCACCCGAACGCCACGTACTCGATTGGGCTGTCCAAGTCGAGCTTCCGCACCAAGGTTGCGGTTGGCTCGAATCCGTGGACGAAGGCCGACCCGGCGAAGATGGTGAACCTGGCCCAGGTGTGCGAGCGCTACGGCGGCGGCGGCCATGCCCGCGTGGGAGCAATCAGCTTTCCGCCGGACCAGGCAGACCGCGCGCGCGAGGCGGCGGCCGAAATTGTGGCTGAGCTGCGGGCGAA
>JAJXXG010000386.1 GCA_021781255.1 Acidobacteriota bacterium | reverse complement strand
AAGGAACCCGGCGAACTGGAAAAAGTGTTGGGCTCACACCGCATCACGCTCGATGGCGGCTTTGCCGTGGTCTTCGACAAAAACCGCAATATGCTGGCAGGATTTCAGGATCCCCAAAAATCGAGCGCCGCGAGTCAGGAATCATGGCTGGATGAGCCCGACGAAGGAGCAGCGCTTCTGCACGGGCCGCTCTGGCAAGTCCTGCTTGCAGCAGCCCAGCGTGGAGATGAGACACTGCTCCGTGTTGCCGGCCAGGAATTCGCACTGGGCATGGCGGCCAATGCCACCGGCAGAACCGTGGTTGTTGCTTTGCCCGTGCCTCATGGACTGAGCCAAACCACAGCGCAAATCCGCTCCGGAATGACCGAGTACCAGCAACTATTCCGCTTCCGCCGCGAGATCCGCATTGTATTCACCCTAATGCTGCTCCTGATCACGGTCTTTGTCTTCTTCTCGAGCGTGTGGCTTGCGTTGTTTCTCTCCAAGCAGATTACTCGTCCTGTAGAAGCACTGGCCGATGCGATGGACGAGATTGCTGCAGGCAAGTACGAGCAGCGTGTCGCAGCCGATGCCACTGGAGAGATGGCCGATCTGGTGCGCTCCTTCAATCACATGGCTGCCGATCTTGAAACCAGCCGCCGGTTGGCGGAGAGCGCACAGGCGCAACTTACCGCCGCCAATCTAGCCGTGGAAGAACGCCGCCGCGAGCTCGAAACTATTGTTGAGACCATCCCGTCAGGGGTCATAACACTCAATGGCGAGGGGGGTATTCTCCAGGCTAATCGCGCCTTTGCCTCTCTGATGGGACTGGGACAAGACGCAGTGATCCCTGGAAAGAGAATCGCGGATCTACTGCCCGCCGAGTGCGTAGACGATCTGGCTGGAGCGATACGCCGCGGCCAGCGTATGGGTGCGGCTTCAACTGAAGTGGAATTTCACCTCCGTGGGCGCATCGTCCATCTGGCAATTACCAGCGCTCGACTGGAGCTTGCGCCAGGGCAAACCGGATCGGTGCTGGTCATGGAGGACACGACAGAGTTGCTTCGTGCGCAACGACAGCTTGCCTGGAAAGAGGTGGCGCAACAGGTTGCACACGAGATCAAGAATCCCCTCACGCCCATTGCGCTCAGCGCCGAACGCATCGGCAAGCATCTCGATCGCAGCCAGGCAGACTCGCCTAATGTCATTCGCAAGTGCACCGAAGTGATTCTTGGTTGTGTCAATACGCTGCGCACATTGGTCGATCAGTTCTCCTCACTGGCGCAATTTCCCTCGTCCCAACCTCGAGCCTGCTCAATGAACCAGATCGCTGAAGAGGCGCTGGCGCTGTTCGGCGGCAGGCTTGAAGGCATTACAGTGCAGCGCGACATGGAGCCGGACCTGCCGCTTGTGATGGCCGATCCGGAGGCGATTCGCCGAGCATTGGCCAACTTGATTGACAATGCAGCCGAGGCCATGCAGGGCAGCTTACTGCGCGTTCTCGGCCTTCGCACCGCTCTCGCCGATGAAGGAACTTTTGTCGAAGTAATCGTTGCCGACACCGGCCACGGATTGACCGAAGAAATTCGCGAGCGCTTGTTCCTTCCCTACTACTCCACCAAGCATCGTGGCACTGGCCTCGGCTTGTCGATAGCAGCCAAGATTGCGCAGGAACATGGCGGTGCGATCAGCGCCGAAGCCAACACGCCGAAAGGGGCTCGATTTACATTGCGGCTGCCTGTCGCCGAGCCCAGCATTGAGTTTGTCTCGGCCGCCAGTCCTGGCCGGGCTGCCAAGGATCCAAACCTATGAGCCATATTCTGGTTGTCGATGACGAAGCGGAGATTCGAAGCTCGCTCGAGGAGATTCTGCGCGAGGAGGGTTATGGCGTTGCTGGCGCGGCCGATTCAGCTGAGGCCATGATGCTTCTGCGCGATGCACCTTACGATGTGGTCCTTCTCGACATCTGGCTCCCTGGCCGCGACGGTCTCGAAATGCTTGCAGATGTTCGTGAATGGCCTGCGGAGACGCGTCCCGAGGTGGTAATGATTAGCGGCCACGGCACCATCGAAACCGCGGTAAAGGCCACAAAACTGGGCGCATACGACTTTCTCGAAAAGCCGCTGTCACTGGATCGAACGTTAATCGTCGTGAAAAACGCCGTAGAGGCGCGGCGGCTGCGTGCGGAGAACGTCGAATTCAAACGGCAGTTCAATGCGGCATCCGTGCTCACGGGAGAAAGCGTACCGGCGAAGGCGCTGCGCCAGCAGATTCGCCTCATGGCGCCGACGAATGGCCGGGTTCTCATCTATGGCGAGTCCGGGACTGGCAAAGAGCTCATCGCGCGCTCCATTCATGCAGAGAGCCAACGACGCGACCGCGTCTTTGTAGAACTGAACTGTGCCGCGATTCCAGAGGCACATATCGAAGCCGAGCTTTTCGGCGTGCGTCATGGCGGACAGCCCGGCGTGCCGATCGAGCAGCGTGGCACCCTCGAACGCGCCGACGGCGGCACGCTTTTCCTTGACGAAGTCGGCGACATGAGCCTGAAAACGCAAGCCAAGGTGCTTTGCGCACTTGACGATCAGATGTTTACGCCTGTCGGCGGAACTCAGCCCCTCCGCGTCGACGTGCGCTTGATCGCTTCAACAAATAAAGATCTCGAAGAAGAAATCGCCAAGGGAAACTTCCGCGAGGATCTGTTCTATCGTCTCAACGTAGTGCCATTTTTTGTGCCGCCTTTGCGCGAACGCAAGCAAGACATTCCGCCACTTGTGCGCGAATTTCTGCTGGAGTTTGGTCGCCAATACGGGCGCCCGCGCATGGAAATCGGGGAAGACGCGCTCGATGCGCTCGGCCGCTACCACTGGCCCGGCAACGTACGCGAATTAAAAAATGTCATCGAGCGAGTACTCATCCTCAACCCCCGCACGCTCCGCATTGAGCGTCAGCATCTTCCTTTGCTGACACAAAAGACCGGCGCCCGCGTTAAGGAAGAATTTGCCAGCCTGCAGCAGGCACGAGACGCCTACGAGCGCGAGTATATCCAGAAGAAAATCGAAGAGGCCCGCAATAATATCAGCCATGCCGCCGAACTTCTTGGTCTTGAACGCAGCCATCTTTACCGCAAAATGAAGGCGCTAGGGATCGCCGTGCGCGAATGATTCCGGTCTGCTGAACAGCCGCAATGGCGTCACATGCTACGCCAGTCCCAACGTCGAATCCCGGAGGTTGGTAGATTAAGAGCCTTGCCTTATCCAAAGCCCGCGAGCGGCCGTGGCTCTTCGCCTTACTCATCGCGCCCGATGCGGTCATCTCGCTGGGGTTCGTAGGAGGTGCGCTCACATTTCTGTTGCGCAATGAAGGCGTCAATCCGGCCAGCGCTGCCACGATCAGCTCTCTTATCGCGCTGCCGCACGCAATTTACTTTCTCTGGGCCCCGATCACCGACTTCTGGTTTGAGCGCCGCACCTGGATTCTGGCTGCAGGCGTCGCCACCGCTGCCACCATCCTGTTCACGCTCTTCATCGCCAGGCTTGGCTCGCACTTAGGCGTAGGTCTGCTGTTCCTGACCGCTTCACTTGCGGTGCTTGTTCCATCTGCCTGCGGCGGCATGATGGCCACACTGCAAAGCGAGCTGAACCGCCGCCGTGCCAGCAGCTTCTACCAGACGGGCTCGCTCGCGATTGGCGCCATCGCTGTCTTCGCCATCACATATTTTGCTGGCCGTTTCTCTCTTCGCAGGCTCGGATTCGTCATTGCCGCAATGATTGCTCTCCCGACACTGGCTGCTTTTGCCGCGCCCTCGCAGCCTGTCGTCAGCGACGACACACTGCGCGCAACCGTTTCACGCATCATGGAAGAATGTAAGGCTACCTTTATGCGCTGGGAGGCCATTCCGTATGCGTTGATATTCGCCGGCCCCGGTGGATCGGGCGCCATGATCGGGTTGCTTAGCGAACTGGCCCGCGATTATGGCGTCACCTCACGACAAGTCGCATGGGTCAATGGGATCGGCGGAGTGTTACTCACGTCTGCAGGAGCATTGGCCGCGTCACTCATTCCTGCCAGGGTATGCGCTCCCGTCGCCTTTCTCATCTCCTCCCTGATTAACGCGGCATCACTCGCTATTCTTGTGCTTGGCCGACTGAGCCCACCGGTTTACCTGACGGGAACAATACTCTATCTTTTCACCATTGGAGCCAGCTACGCTTTCATCACGGCAGTCATACTTGAGTTTCTAGGCAAGTCCGGAAAGAGCGGAAGCGGCCGCTACTGCATTGTCAATTCGCTGGCGAATGTCCCGGTTGTGTATATGACATGGATTGATGGGCGCGGCTATGCCTTGTGGGGGCCGCGTGGAATGCCTGGCGTCGATGCCATATTGAGCATCGTTACCGTCTCACTTGTGCTCGCGCATTTCGTTTTTAGCCGGCGCGGAAGAGCGCAGCACAGTTAATCTCGCGGATGATGCAAGATCGGTCCGATCGATCCCGGATTGTCTCCGCTCGTCGGGTCCACGCGGAAGTCCCACACAGATTCATTGATTTCGGACGGAGAGACGATCTCCACGAGCGCATACTCTCCTACCCCAAGATTCTGTGCAGGGGTAATACGCAACCAATGCTTGCCCGGCACTACCTCTACTTTCGTCGCAATGGTGTCTCCATCCGGCGGTACCTGTCCAGTCGGGCTCACCTTAACTGCCCCCACAACGCGTACAGTCTGGCGCTCATCTACACGCACGATGACGAACGTGGATGATGCGGAGTGTGCGCCATGATCTCCATTCACGGACTTGGCGCCATTCGTATTCACGGTGATGGGGTCTGCAAGGACCGGTTCAACACCATCGCCGGCTTCGAGAGAAAGATAGATCACGGGATGGTCAACGTGCAGATGAACCTTAGCGTGGGCGCCTTCGAGTTCGAGGTGCGCTCTTTGCACGTCCAGTGGATTCAGAACCTCAATTCCCTTGTGGCTCCTGGCATTCAGCGATAATTCACTCGACACCAACTTCACCAGTTCCGGGGTACCGCGGTAGGTATCCAGCCCAAAAACACCTTCCTCGTCCGGCAATTTCAGCCCCTCGGCCACTTCAGGCATACGGGCTCTTTGGTCGTCGCGTTCCTCAGCCTCCTCTTTATCGAGTGTCTCAGCCTCCTTCATCGCTGGCGAGGTACTCTCATTGGCGGAATCGGCGTGCTCC
>JAJXXG010000805.1 GCA_021781255.1 Acidobacteriota bacterium | reverse complement strand
TTTGACATTGGCGGTCTGCCATAGCAGTATCCCTGCTCCCCGCACTGTTTTCAGAGGCCCTGTTTGCGTAATTTTTGAGAAGTGTCTCAAGAGGAGGGATGTGTCCATGAAAAAAGGACTCCGAGGGCTTCTATTGCCAGTTCTAGTACTGCTGCTTGGCACGGCTTACGCGCCGTTGGAGGCCCAAACCACGCCGTGGGTCAGCGTCGGGGACGTCCTCGTAGGTGTCGGGAACGGCCGGTATCTCCACTATGCGTATGACCCAACGCATCAGTCGTACTCTCTGGCGGGGACGATTACCGTCGGCGCATCGAAGGATCAGACCTCCGGATGCGCGTTCGACTCGCAACTTAATTTCTACGCGACAGACACGACCGCCGGGCAGGTATTTGAGCTGAATGGCAGTACTGGATCCGTCGTTCAGACACTGCAAGCCGGTGTGGGCGTTACTTCGGTTATGTTTGACGCGAGCGGAAATCTCTACGTCGGGATTGGCGGTGTAACAGGGACCACGAATCCGGGGCTGCTGAAGTATGCACCCTCTTTGCCGGCGAACAATTCCTCGACCTCCTCGACGGCGACGTTTACTTACCCAACGATCCCGACAGCTTCCTACAATGTTGGGGAAAACAGCGACTGGATTGATCTATCCAGAGACCAGAAGACGCTCTATCTGACCGGCGAAACCTCATCGATTCTGACAGAAGACCTGAGCGCCTCCTTGCCGGTGCCGAATACTTTCAGCACCCCTAGCTCCAGCGAGGCTTTTGCAATCCGGCTTCTGGCGCCTTTCGACGGCACCGGTGGTTTCCTGGTTGCAGACTCCAACGAAGTGCTGAAGCTGGGCAGCACAGGCGCATTCGTAGCCGGCTACAGTTTCCGAAACTCGCGAAATTTGCAGGCGCTGACCCTGGATCCGAACGGCACGTCGGCATGGGTGGCAGATTTCAAGAGCGGGAATCTGTACCGCTTCAACATCAATACGGGCCACATCGAAGTCACAATTTCTACACCCGGCTGGGCGAGGCCCAACGGCGTTTGTGTGGACGGTGGGCCCGAACTGAACGTTGCGCCACTGGTTTACAACGCGGGGAGCAATGTCTCGGCCACGGCCGAATTCGGCGCGCCCGGAACTGCAAATTACCATACCTGGCAGGCAACGATCGGAAGCGTGCTGAAGCCATTTGTAATGGTGGTGACAGCCACGGAGGGTATTGACCCGGCTCGCTTTAGCGATTACTTTCCCGGGCAAACCATTTCGCCGATTCCTTACGCGGATGGCAAGCCCGTCGTTTACCGCGTGGCCAATCCGCCGTCGTCAGACTCCTACGGCGGCAGCCTCTTTATCAACGGTACGTATACCTATCCGACCTCCCATTACACGCCGCCGAATTGTTCCGGGTACCAGGTGCCAGATCCCCGCGTGTTCCGCGCTCCGAGCGGCAGTCCTACCTACAATATCAACTTCCAGTACGACTTCACGGAGTTTACCGACGCAATCGACCAAGTCTGGGGTGGAGGGAGCCACAGTTTTAACGACTACGTGGTGGCCGACCGATGCCCATCCGTGGCAGGTAGTAGTGCGACCTTCTTAAGCCCGCTCGGATCGTCCACGCCGGTTTACGTCAACCTTGGATCATCGCTTCCGATCAGTATCAGTGCGGTCAACGGGTCCGGCCAGCCGATAACCGACGCGGTCACGTACCCGAACAATTTAACGCTGTCGATTACTCTCACAACTTCGAATCCGGAGCAGCCTCTCATTTTGGAACAAGTGTATGGGGTTCCGGGAAACTCTCCCGATTTCTTTAAAATCACCTCGGATGACAAATATAAGGCAAACTTGGATACAACCGGTTTGCTGCCGGGCTTCACGACGCTATGCGTGACGTCGGTCGACATGGATCTGCCCAACGGTGTGGGCACAGCCACTGGTCCAGGAGAATTTCCTCCTGTTTGTCAGGACATTATTCTCCAATGACGCCATGTGTATCGTCTGATATGTTCGCTGAGTTTTACTGGAAGCAGCCGGGCCGACACGGCCCGGCTGCTTTTGGGGTTTTCGGATCGGGAAAGCTTCTTACGTCGATTTCCGCGTGATCGCGGCGAAATCACTCCGTTTCATGACACTCTCACCAGCTTCCTTGCGGATGTCTTCCACAATCTGTTGCGCCTGATTCAGTTCGCGCCGCGAATCATCCAGACGGCCATTCAAGCGCAGTGCTGTCGCCATCAGAAAATGACCACGAGCGAGAAATCCTCGAAGGCCCATGTTTTCGCTTTGTGTCAATGTCTGCTCCAGAACCGCATTTGCCTGAGCGTAAGCATGGGTTTGCAGAAGTCCTTCGGCCAAATAGAGCGAGGATTCCACCGACAGGTACTTCATTCCCAATGTGTCGGCGTTCTGAATCACCCCTCTTAGAATACTGATCGCGGAGGAAGCCTGGCCTTCCCGGACCATCACTTTTGCACGTTCGAGTGTGGATTGCAGAATCAGGTGGCGATCGGACGTTTTGGCGGAAGCTTGTGTGGCTTCTTCGTAACTGCGCTGGGCCGATTTAAGGTCGCCTGCATAGAAGAACGCGTCGCCTTGATATATCAATGCTTGGGCGATGTCAGCCTGATTGTTGATCTGGTGCGCTATTTGGAGCGCTTCATCCAGCGCTTTGTGTGCGTCGTCGAATCGCCCGACCTCACTCAGGGCCCTGCCGTAGTGAGCCGTGATCACGGATAGCCAATCGCCGGACTCATGGGCGTCGCGCACGTCCTTCATAGCATCTTCTTCTGCTTGAAGAGCTCGCCCGTATTGTCCTTGATAGTCAAAAAGGGTTGCGAGGCTGTCGGAATCCGCCGCCTCGCCTTCCTGGTCTCCGGCTTGCCGCAGATAGTCCAATTCCTGCATGTAGTATTTCAGCGCCGAATCGTACTCGCCCAAGTTCAGGGAAGTCTCCCCGAGATTGTGAAGAGCCTGGGCGATGTCATCCGGGACGTTCAATTGCTGGCGAAGCTGCAATCCCTGCTCGAAGTATGTCCGTGCATCTTCGAATTGGCCTTTCGCGAAGTAAGCCATGCCGATGTTGTTCAGCGCCAAGGCCTGGTTCGTCTTATCTCCCACCTCCTGCTCGATGCGGAGAGCCTCCTTTTCCGCTTTCAAGACGTCGTCGTATTGACCGCGGTTGTTATACAGATAGCCCAGATCGATCAGTGTGTCGCCAAGCCCATTCTTATCTCCTATCGCTCGCCTGATACGAATGGATTCAAGATCGTCCTTCAAGGCCAGGTCCATCTGGCCCTTTGAAGCTTCGACCTGGGCGATACCCTTCAAGCCGTCGGCGACGCCCAGCTGATTGTTGAGTTGACGCCAGATTCCGAGAGCTTGTTGGTAGTAGCTCAGCGCATCATCCGGTTTATGCAGCGATTGGTAGGCGACACCGAGGGCTTGCAAAATCAAGGCGCGCTGTCCTTGATTTTCGAATTGCATGGCCAGCGCGAGCGCCCGATTGAGCGTGTCGACTCCGCTCTCAAGTTTCCCCCCCTTTAGCTCAACTCGCCCCATGGCAAGCAGAGCTTCCGAATCCTTCGGCTGAGCCTGCAGTACTTTGGCGTAGTGCGCCTGGGCTTGATTGAGCTCACCGGTGTCCTCGTACAGTTTTCCTAGCGTGAACTGGATGTCGGAATCGCCCGGGGCAGCCTTTGCCAGATTCTCGTAGGCCTGAATTGCTTTGGGATAGTCCTTCATGATTTGCGCGTTAATGGCGAGGATCAAATATCTTTCGGGAGCGGGAAGATTTTGAGAAAGCCCTACTGCTTGCCGCGAGGCGGCTTCGGCGTCGTTATCGAATCCGAGAGTGGCGTCCACTTGGCCCAAACGGGAATAGGCAAGGGCGAAAGTCGAGTCTTCCTGCGTGGAAGATTGGAATGCTTTCAGCGCTTCAAGATTCTTCCCCTGCCGCGCCAGTTCCATACCCTTGGTGAAATCTCGAATGGCCTCGGCGGACGTGGAACTCGGAGTGAAGGCTGATGCCTCAAGTTCCTTCAGAGTGCTCGATGACGAAACAAGATCCTTGCGGATCGACTCGGCCAGTTTTTGCACGCTGCTGACGAGAGCATCCTTCCCAGATGCCACGGCGTTCAGCGAAACCGTGTGTTGTTGCGTCAGGTCTTCGAGATCGGCCTGCACCTGTATCTGATCGCCGTTTTTGGCGTACTGGCCCCAGAGAATGGTATCTGCGTTGCAGAGTTCCGCGATCCGGCGCAAGGGATCCGGGTCCAGCTTCGCGTTCGCGCCGATGCGCAAATCGCTCAAGATCTGGCGAACGCGGTCGAGCGGTACGATTCGCAGGCGCGCTGACTGGCCCACGTCTGTGGTCAGCATTTCTGAGAGGCTTGACCCAAGCCAGTCGAACGAAGCGTCCCCGCCCGCGTTTCGGAAAGAAACAATGGCCAGAGACCGTGTCTTCACCGCAGTGTTGGATTCCCCGAAATGGAGCCATGCAACATGCCGACGCAAGGCGATGCCGCCGGTCAAGAGCACCACAACGGCGGCAGCGGAGACCATTGCCATGCGATTGCGAGCCGTCCTCCGCACCCACCGCACGCTCCGAATTCGAAGGGGCGCTGCAGTTCCACTTTTCCAGTCTTCGAGCGCGTCATAGAGCTCTCGTGCGGTCTGGTAGCGGTCTTGGGGAACAATTTCGAGGCATTTTGAGACGACATCACTTATATGCTGGGGAACCGCCGGATCCATCTGGCGCACAGGAACGGCCCGTTCCTTGGTCCGCTTGAACATCGAGGCCATCGCGGTCTCGGCCTGATAGGGAAGTGTTCCCGTCAGAATCTCCTGAAAGATGATTCCCAGTGTAAATAGGTCCGATCGGGCGTCCACGTGTTCGCCCCGCACTTGCTCGGGGGACATATATTCGGGCGTCCCGATCAAGGCTCCCGTCTGCGTCATGCCGCCGAACTCGATCGAGCGCGCGATACCAAAATCCATTACCCATGCGCGGTCATGGTGATCGACCATAACGTTCTGCGGTTTCAGGTCGCGATGAATCACCCCTTCCGCATGAGCTGCTTCGAGCGCCAGGCATACTTGCTGGATAATCGAGATGGCCCGCTCGGGCGGCAGCTTGCCATTGCGAGCGATCACCGACTTCAGGTCCTCGCCCTCGATGAACTCCATCGTGATGAACTTGAT
>JAJXXG010000181.1 GCA_021781255.1 Acidobacteriota bacterium | reverse complement strand
TGGTCGGTACCATCGATGAGGTGAAAGCCAATATGCTGGGCTGGAAGACGCATGGCTTCCCGGATTTGCATCTTCTCCATCATCGCTTCACGGGAACTGAGGACGGCCTGTTGCGCGACAGGGTGAAGCACGGCTCGGTGTTTTACATTTGCGGGTATCATCCGCTCTTCATTGCTGCCAGCTGCCTTCGCAGGGTCGTCCAGAAGCCATACGTGATCGGCTCCGCTGCCATGTTGTACGGATTTCTAAAGGCTCATCTGAATCGCCCGCCGCGTGTGGAAGATCAATCGTATGTCGCGTACATCCGCAGTCAGCAGTTGAGGCGGCTCTGCGGCATGCAAACGATCTGGAAGTAATTTCCAGGCAGGGCCATCCGACTCAACCTATGTGTGGAATCTGCGGAAAATTGATGCTGAACAGTGCGGACCCGGTGCCGCCCGCTCTGATAAAAGCGATGGCGGACACGATTCGCCATCGGGGGCCGGATGATGAAGGCTACCGCGTGGCGGGTCCGGTTGGCCTCGGGTTCCGCCGGCTCTCGATCATTGATCTTCAAGGCGGTCACCAGCCCCTTTCGAACGAGGATGGCACCGTCTGGATCGCCTTCAATGGAGAGATATACAACTATCAGGAGTTGCGGGCCTTTCTTCTCGCTAAGGGGCACACCTTCAGAACGCAAAGTGACACCGAGGTGATTGTCCATCTGTACGAGGAGCTCGGTCCCAAATGTCTGGACAAGCTTCGCGGAATGTTCGCCTTCGCGATTTGGGATGAAAATACAAGGACTTTGCTGCTGGCAAGGGATCGAGTTGGAATAAAACCTGTCTACTACTGCCTCACCAAAGAGTCTTTGGTTTTTGCCTCCGAAATCAAAGCGATTTTGGCGGACCCCTCGGTCCATCGAGAGATTGCTCCCGAGATGATCGACAGGTTTCTGACCTTCCTGTATTTGCCGGGTACGGACACTCTGCTGAAGGGAATCCAAAAGCTGGCACCTGGACACTACCTCCTGATCCAAGACGGCAAGCCAGTGATCGGGCAATATTGGGATCTGCACTTTTCAGAGCCTGCCCAAAGGCGGAGCCTGAACGAAGCCGAAGGCGAGTTGCTGAGTATCTTGGAAGAAGCAGTCAGACTTCACATGATCGCGGACGTGCCGGTGGGAGTTCTCCTGAGCGGCGGGGTGGACTCCACGGGTGTGTTGAGCTTTGCTGTTCGTGAAACTGACAAGGATATCAGCAGCTTCACGGTTGGCTTTTCCGGGGGAGAAGTCGCTGACGAAAGGCCCTACGCCAGATTGGCGGCAAAGGCGTTTGGAACCCAGCATTATGAGATGACCATCAGCCCGCAGGACTTTGCGTCGTTTATGCCGCAATACGTCTGGCACATGGAAGAGCCGGTGTGTGAACCACCCGCCATCGCAATGTACTACGTTTCCAAATTGGCGAAGGCTCACGTCAAAGTGCTCCTCTCGGGGGAAGGAGGAGACGAAGCTTTTGCGGGATACAGCAATTATCGCAACCTCGTCTGGTTGGAGCGGGTCAAGGGCGCTCTTTCTCCACTCCGTGGCACCCTCGCGCGGGGTCTTTCCCTGGCGGACTCCGTCTTTCACTTGCCGCGAGTGGGGCAATATGCACCGCTCATGAAGGATTCCTTTCCTGGTTACTACTACAGCCGGACTTCAAACCCGCATCGCAATTCCGGAAATCGATTAGGCGAAATGTACTCTGCCGATTTTGCGGGGATGGTCGACCGCGAGCATTCGCTTGCTCCTTTGCGCCAGCTGCAGGCCCGCGTCCAGGGAAAGAACACCCTGGAGGCGATGCTCTACATCGATACAAAAACGTGGCTGCCCGATGATTTGCTGATCAAAGCCGACAAGATGACAATGGCCAATTCCATTGAGCTCCGTGTGCCCTTGTTGGATCACAAGGTACTGGAGTTCGCGGCGTCGTTGCCGCCGGATTTCAAGATAAACGGATTCACTTCAAAATATATTTTGAAGAAAGTTTTGTCCCGGAAAATCCCCAGGGAAATCCGCGACCGGAAGAAGGCCGGGTTCCCGGTCCCCTACGAATCCTGGCTTCGCAACGATCTCAGGGATGTCGTCCGGAGTGTGTTGACAGACCGCAAAACAATCGAACGCGGCTATTTCCGCAAAGACGCCGTTGAGGAATTGCTCCGGGCCGGCTCGAATGGCGCCAACTATTCCAAGGAAATCTTTTCGCTGCTAACCCTTGAGCTCTGGCAGCGAGCGTTTCTGGATGGAGAGCAGGTTGTCTTACAGTAGCTTTCGAACGGTCGCAATTCGCCTGGCCGGGGAAGCGCTCTGGCGTACCCCCGGCCATTTTGGGATTGCGCGCGCCCTCGATTCCTCTTATGCCTTGCGCTGTGTCTTGTTTCATAACATTGCGGCTGAGCACTCTGCTTTTACCCGGGGGATGAATGTAAATATCACACCCGATAAATTCGAGGCCGCGCTGAAGTTCCTCACGCGGAATTACACTCCGGTGAGCCTCGATGACGTCCTGACCGACTGCGACGGCCGGGGACTTCCGAGCCGGGCCGTGCTTGTGACTTTCGATGATGCCTATGCATCGGTTGCGGAATGTGCGGCGCCCCTGTGTCATCGCTACGGCGTTCCGGCAGTTTTTTTCGTCAATGCCGCATTCCTGGATAATCAACGACTGGCGCCCGATAATCTCGTTTGCTACGTGGCCAATAGTTTGGGAATGGATGCGATCCGGGCCGCCGCCCGGGGCGTGCGCAGAGGAGAGGACCTCGAATTGGCTTCGCTTTCGGATGTTTTCGCGTCCTTTTTCCCGGCAATCTCGCTGGCGGAGCGAGGGGCTTTCCTCGAAGCGCTTTGCAGGCTTGCCGGAATTAATGAGGGACGCACAGCAGAGGAAGCGGGCCTGTATCTGACTCGCAAGCAGCTCTGTGGGCTGGCGTCATTCGGCTTCGAGATAGGGAACCACACGTATTCGCACGTGCACGGCAGGTCCCTTACAACAGCGGACCTTGCGCAGGAAATCGAGGGAAACAAGGCAGAGCTGGAAGCCTCTTCACATACGAAAGTGCGCTCGTTCAGCCAGCCGTACGGATCCTCGAAGGATCTTACAAGCGACCTAAAAGCCTGTCTTGAACGCTCCGGGCACAAGGCGGTGTTCTTGAGTGAGAGTGTTGCCAACCGCCGGGGCGCCGACCCATTCCATCTCGACAGAGTGAGCGCCCGCGCCGACAGCGATGACGCCCTCTTTTTCGAGCTTGAGATTCTGCCTCGTCTGCGCGTCATCAGAAACCGGCGTTTCCGGACGCCTTCTTCGTCCGCCCGTGCCCAGGAGCCGCTTTCGCAGGCACGGCGCCACTCATAGGGAAATAGGAAAACAGATCATGCTCGATCCGACCTGGCAGATCGAAGTGGATCAAGCCACTCCCCAGGAGTGGTCAGAGATGCTTGATCTATTCGACGACGCCAACATCTATCAGACATCCGCTTACGGCGGAGTGCGGTGGGGAGAAAAACACCTCAGCCGGATCGTATTGAAGCGCGACGGTGAAGTACGGGGAATGGCGCAGCTCAGGATTATTCGCCCCACCCCGCTGAAGTACGGCATGGCCTACCTGCGCTGGGGCCCTCTCTGGGAACGGCGCGACCTGCCACTCGATCCCGAAGTTCCCGCGCGGATGGCCCGCGCCATCGCGGATGAGTACGTGAACGCGAGGAAGCTTTTTCTGCGCATCCTGCCCAATGCGTTTGCCGGATCGCCCCGAGCGACAATAATGCAATCTGCATTTTCCACATTTAATTCTGAACCTTTCGCCACCGACGTTGCGTACCGAACGATTGTCCTGGACCTTGCTCTTCCTCTTAGTGATATCCGGAAAGCGCTCGACAGGAAATGGCGCAACCAACTCGTACGCGCGGAAAAGAACAATCTGAGCGTGACCTCTGGACAAGGAATCGAAGAGTATCAGGCCTTCTGTAAGATCTATGCTCAGATGCGGAAGCGTAAGTCATTCGAAACAACAGTTGATGTGGCGGAATTTGGGAAAATCCAGGAAGGTCTGCCAGAGCACCATCGCATGCACGTCTTAATTTGCGCGGACAATGGAATACCGGTAGCAGGACTCGTTGCTTCGGCAATGGGCAATTCGGCGATTTATCTGCTAGGCGCTACGAGCGATGAAGGGCTGAATTCAAAGGGCGCCTACCTGCTGCATTGGTCCCTAATTCAGTGGTTGAAAGACAATGGCATCAGATGGTACGACCTCGGGGGTATCGATCCCGATAAAAATCCCGGAGTCTACCACTTTAAGAAAGGTTTTTCGGGCCAGGATGCGTGCCAGATAAATCCGCTGGCGGCGTCTGGCAACGCAGTATCCTGGACAATAGCCCAAGCCGGTTTGGTTGTGCGGCGGGTACTCCATGGACCCGCGACTGGCTCACACATTGTCCGCACCATCAGGCAATTAGCCATAAGAAACTAGGTAGAGATTTAAATGCCCCTGAGTCCTATTCCTGTTGATATCTCCGTTGTGATTGTCGGCTGGAACGCCAGACACTATTTGGAACTGTGCCTGGAAAGCCTGGCCAAAGCGCCTCCGAGGCGCACCATGGAGGTCTTCGTCGTGGACAATGCGTCCACGGACGGCTCCGTGGAGATGATCGAAAGCAAATTTCCCTGGGTCAAACTCATCAAGAGTCCCGAAAACCTGGGTTTCGCCAAGGGGAACAACGTGGCCATCCGGCAATGCCAGGGGCGCTACGTCGCCCTGGTGAATCCGGATGTAATCGTGTTTCCCGGCTGCTTGGATGCATTGGCGGATTTCCTCGACCAGAATCCCAAGGTTGGGAACGTTGGGCCTCGCGTCTTCAACCCCGACATGTCGCAGCAGAGCACATGCCGCCGGTTTCCGTCTCTGTGGAACAACTTTTGTATGGCCAGCCACCTGGAGGGAGTGTGTAAGGGCAACCGATTTTTTGCCGGCGAGCATATGTTTTACTTCCCCCACGACCGGACGATGGCCGTGGATGTCCTGGTCGGGTGCTTTTCGATGATCCGCCGCGAAACATTCGACGCAGTGGGCCTGCTCGATGAAAACTTGTTCATGTACGGGGATGATGTAGATTGGTGCCGGCGCTGCTGGAACGCGGGATGGGAAGTGGTCTTCTACCCCGGCGCGCGGGCCATTCA